>JAAFHM010000513.1 GCA_013298375.1 Ignavibacteria bacterium
AAACAACTCGAACGAGTCTTGCTGAATAGCTTTTGCCTTGTAGTGTGGGCAGGTATCGGTTTGTCGGGCGCATATTTCCTTAGCTCTTGCACAAAAGAGGGTGGAGATGCTTCCAAGGATGCCGCAAAAAATTCTGCTCAAGAAGTCGTCAAGCAAAAACCCGATTACTACAAAGTAAAAGACGTTAAACTCGGCGCAACCATTGACCCTGCGCTTTCAAAACAAGGCGGGCAGGTCTTTGATGTTACCTGTACGGGTTGCCACAAATACGACGAAAAGTACGTCGGTCCCGCTTTGGGTCAAGTAACCAAACGCCGCACACCGGAATATGTGATGAATATGATATTGGACACCGAAACAATGGTTGATAAAGACGACACCGTAAAATGTATGCTCCAAACCTACCTGATGAAAATGCCGAATATGCAGGTCGATGAAAAAGATGCACGGGCAGTGCTGGAGCATCTCCGCGAGGTTGCTGATAAAAAGAAATAACGTTATTCTACCTCATTTTTCCCATACTAAATTCGGAGGATATGTAATGAAAACCAAGATTCTAACAGGGCTTGCGGCACTTGGAATCGGTGCAATGGTTGTGCTGATAACCGCCTGCCCATCGGCAAAAAACACGACGGCGGATGCCGGAGATGCAGCAAAAAAAGTCTATGTCGCGCCCGGCAAGTACGATGAAAACTACTTTTTTGCCTCTGGTGGCTTTAGCGGGCAGGTTGCTGTTTATGGCATTCCAAGCGGGCGTTTGCTGCGCGTGATTCCTGTTTTTTCGCAAGATCCTGAAAAAGGCTGGGGCTATTCCGAAGAGACCAAGCCCATGCTAACGTCTTCACAGGGCTTTATACCTTGGGACGACACGCACCACCTACAACTTTCTATGACCGACGGCATTCCCGACGGACGCTGGCTCTTTGTGAACGGCAATAACACGCCGCGTATTGCCCGCATTGACTTACGCACCTTCCGCACAGCAGAAATTATCGAAATCCCGAATACCGCAGGAAATCACGCTTCGCCATTTATTACGGCAAATACGGAGTACACCGTTGCTGCGACGCGCTTCTCTGAGCCATACTCCTTTGAAAACGGTGATGTTGCCATTTCATCATTCAAAGATAATTTCAAAGGCGCACTGAGCTTTATTGCGGTGGACAAGGCTTCCGGCAATATGGGTATCAAATTCCAAATTCTCATGCCCGGATTTAACTACGACCTTTCGCACTCCGGCAAAGGTGTATCCGACGGTTGGTTCTTCTTCACGTGCTATAATTCCGAGCAGGCAAATACGATGCTTGAGATGAATGCAAGTCAGAAAGATAAAGATTACATCGCCGCAGTGAACTGGCGCAAGGCTGAAGAATACTTGGCTGCGGGCAAAGGGCATAAAGTGAAAGCGCCCTATATGCACAACACATACAGCGAGGAAACCCATTCTGCTTCTTCGGAAACAATTCAGGACGTGATGACGCTTAATCCCGCCGAATGTCCGGGCTTGGTGTATTTCATGCCAACGCCGAAATCGCCGCACGGCTGCGACGTTGATCCATCAGGTGAATATATCGTCGGTGGTGGTAAACTCTCTACGGTCATTCCTGTTTTTTCCTTTACAAAAATTCAAAAAGCCATTGCTGACAAAAGTTTTGAGGGAGAAATTGCCGGAATTCCTGTTTTGAACTACAAAGCTGCGCTGCACGGCGAAGTGGAAAAACCGGGCTTGGGACCGCTCCACACCGAGTTTGATGCCGATGGTAACGCTTATACATCCATGTTCGTATCTTCGGAAGTCGTAAAATGGAATGTTAAAGAGTGCAAAGTCATTGACCGGGTGCCAACATTCTATTCGGTGGGACACCTTGTTGTTACTGGCGGCGATAGCAAAAAGCCTTGGGGTAAATACATGATTGCCATGAATAAAATCACCAAAGACCGCTATTTGCCAACAGGACCCGAACTCACGCAATCAGCACAGTTGTACGATATTTCGGGAGAGAAAATGAAGATGCTTCTTGATTTCCCGACGATTGGCGAACCGCATTATGCCCAGATGTGTCCGGCAGATATTATCAAACCGAAGTCGCTCAAAACCTTCAAACTGAGCAACAATAAGCACCCATACGTTACGCAAGGCGAAAAAGAAAGCCGCGTGGAGCGCGTTGGTAACAAGGTTCACGTGTATATGACCGCTATTCGTTCGCACTTTAAGCCTGACAATATCGAAGGTGTGAAAGTTGGTGATGAAGTCTATTTCCACGTTACCAATTTGGAACAAGACTGGGACGTACCGCACGGCTTTGCGGTTCGCCACAACGAAAACGCTGAACTCCTCATCATGCCGGGCGAAACGCAGACGCTAAAATGGATTCCGAAAAAGCCCGGTATCGTAACGATGTACTGCACGGATTTCTGCTCGGCACTGCACCAAGAAATGCAAGGCTACATCAGGGTTTCACCTGCCAATGCAAAAGTAGAACTGAGTTCTAATGCTGCAAAAGACAAGAAACCGCAGTAAAAACTTTAGCCGAAAAGAACCGCAAAATGGATAAACCGTAACACGAAACCGCAAAACGTAGAGACAACGCATACGTTGTCTCTACACAGGCGGGGCAATAATGATCACGATTGCTCAAGAATTAACTTTCCAAAGGAAACACCCATGAAACCGCTATCCCGCATCCTGCTTGGCGTTGCCGCATTGATGCTGATTGGAATGTATTTTTTGCCGATGTGGAGTATTTCGCTGGACGCGCCGCAGTATCCCGAAGGTTTGGGATTGAAAATCTACATTAACACCGTCGTCGGTGCAACGGAGAACGACCTCACGAACATCAACGGTCTCAATCACTATATCGGCATGAAACGGATTGAGCCGGATTCTATCCCCGAACTGCGCTATATGCCGATGATAATTGGTGTGATGATTGCTCTGGGGCTGCTCTCAGCGTGGCTAGGGCGGCGTTGGATGGCTCTTGCGTGGTCGTCTGCGTTTGCCATTTTAGGAATTATCGGCATAACCGATTTTTACCTCTGGGAATACGACTACGGGCATAATCTCGACCCACACGCGGCGATTGTCATTCCCGGAATGTCCTATCAGCCGCCGCTTATCGGCTCGAAGCAGCTTTTGAATTTTACGGCACATTCCTATCCCGATGTTGCGGGGTATATCGCCGGACTGTCCATTTTACTAGGCTTGGCGGCATGGTATGTCAGTTTTCGTGGAGAAAAAAAGCACCCCAAAACAAGCGTTCTGCGTGATACTGATTCAGCGCAAATTGCTGGCATTCCGACAATGCTATTTACCGTATGTTTGCTTGCTTCTACGGCGTTGGTTTCGTGCGAACCCAAGCCTGAAGCCATTGACTGGGGAAAAGAGGAATGTGCGCATTGCAAGATGAATATCGCTGACAAACGCTTTGCTGCGCAAGTGCTGACGACAAAAGGCAAGGCGTATAAATTTGACGCAATCGAATGTAGTGCTGCTTTTTTGAACGAAGGAAAGGTTGTGAAGGCTGATGTACACTCGGTTTGGGTGGCAGACTACAACAAACAGGGCGAATTTTTGAATGCAAAAAAATCGTTTTTTCTTCAAAGTGAAAAACTCCAAAGTCCCATGAGCCTCAATATTGCTGCCTTCCCCAATAGTCAATCCGTGAAAACCGCACTGGAACAGCTTGGCGGCAATGAACTGTATTGGGATGGAGTGCGTCTCCTTGTAGCAAAAACATGGACG
>JAAFHM010000608.1 GCA_013298375.1 Ignavibacteria bacterium
GTGAATATTCTTGGGCAACAAGTGTCAGTGCTGCACCAGGGCTTGGCAACGGTCGGTGTTCATGCCTTACGGGAACGTCTGACTTTGCCAACGGGCGCATATTTCCTGCGTTTGCGAAGCAATCAAGAAACAATCGTCCAAAAAATTCTTGTAAATTAACGTACTTACACACGACACCACCAATTACTCACATCTTGGCTTCAACATTTGCCGCAGTTGGTGATATTTCTTGCAATTATCTGTACATTTTGTGAAATAGTTTTGTAGAACGGTGAATATGTTGTAGTTTGCTGTCGCACTTTTGGTTTAGCGCGGCAAACAGTGTAACACGGGCTTCGTTAGTAATATAGTTTGGAAGTTCGTGTGAGATTTTTCTTGATTCTCTGCGCTATTTGAGGTTTTGTTATGAATATCTACGTCGGCAATCTGCCGTATTCTGTTGGTGGTGATGAACTTCGCAACCTTTTTGAAGCATATGGCACGGTTGATTCTGCGTCTGTTGTGATGGACAAATTTACTGGTCAAGCTCGTGGCTTTGGCTTCGTTGAAATGAGCAACGATGCAGAGGCAAAAGCTGCGACCGATGCTCTCAACGGTATGCAGTATAACGGACGTGAGCTTGTTGCAAATGAAGCTCGCCCACGCGAAGAGCGTCCACGCCGTGAGTTCAGCCCACGTGGCGGCGGTGGCGGTGGTTATGGTGGTAAGCGCGAACGCTACTAATCTTCCATCTGCCCCAAAAAGGCTGTGGTTTATTGACGCTCGTTCTCTTGTGGTCGTACTGAAAATTTCGATGTAGATGTATATGAATCGGTTATAGAGCCTTCTATCTTCTGAGAGTGTATTTTCATCGTGTTCCAGTCGGTTTACAGTTAAAAATAAAAGCGCATACTTGTTTTATAGCAAGTATGCGTTTTTTTTTCAGCAGAAATATTGTGAATATGTACCGTATCTTTTCCTCAATATTGGCTTAAAAGCGGAAGCCACCACTCACGCCGACCCATGCGTAAGAGTTGCCCTCAAAAGGAGTTGGTATTCTCCAAGCGGCTGGGAACAAAATTTCAGGGACACCTTGATTTGCCGTGCGTCCCCCCGACCAAGACCAATTCAGTGTTGGTCCGATAAAAATCGAAAAGTTTTTTGCAAACTCATGCCCATAGAAAAAGCGTAGTCGCCCAATTCCCGTAAATAGTGACCACGAACGAATATTCGCCCCCTCAAAAACCGATTCGGCATGACCGCTGATGTCAAGATAATCGCGCTGTGAGAGGAAAATCTGTGTCCCTGCTCCATATCCAAACGACCACAGCGTAATACCATTAAAGGGCTGCAAACCCGCCGTTAAGAGGTTATAGAAGTTTTTATTGCCTGTGCGCAAACCCAGATGAATAAAGAGTGTTTCATCCGTCCAGAAGTCAACATGGATGCCGTGTGCGGCGGAGAAATTGAGGAGTCCTATCATCACGCCCTCGTTATTTTCTGCGGTATTGATAAGTCCAATTTGTGCGCCCGTGACGTGTTTTGCGGTGTTCAGAACGCCGGAGATTTGCAAGCCGGAAACATCTTTCGCGGTATTCAGCACCCCTGCTGCCTGCACACCGCGCACGTTTTCGGCAATATTCAGCACACCTGCGCCTTGTACGCCGTCGAGATTTTTCGCCGTATTGAAGACACCAGCCCCCTGCGCTCCTTCAACATTTCCACTCGCAATATTCATTACCCCTGCGCCTTGTGCGCCCGACAAGCCTTTGGAGGCAATATTGAAAACACCCGCGCCCTGTACGCCCTCAAACCGCCCACTGACGATATTCCCAACGCCAGCGCCCTGCGCCCATGACGCATCGCCACCAACAACGTTGATAACGCCAGCGCCTTGTACGCCACTCAAATAATCAGTTTGAACATTAAAAATGCCCGAAGCCTCAACGCCTTCGATGGCATTGCCGACATTACCAATCGCATGGAAGGAAACATTAGCAATGATGCGCTTTCCCGTCGTTGCTTGGATGATATTTCCCAACGAAATTGGTGAAACAAACCCTACATTGAAAGGAACGATAAAATATTCTTCACGGGGAAAAAGGCGCAAGGATTGTGTAGGAGTGACGCTTGTAGAGGAAGTTGTCGCAGCAGAAGGTTGAGCAAAAGCGGTGGTAATTGCCAAGCAAGAAAAAGCTAGCAAAATAGCCGCACAGAGGAATGCAAAGGTTTTCATAGTGTTTGATATAATGGTCGTAAAGGATGTTCATTAACCGGTTCACTATGAAAAAGCCGCGTAGCAATATTTGGTTACAAATTTGAGCTTTTGGAGAGGATAGAAAGGAGAGACTCTGACAAATAACCCCGTACTATGGCAGCATACCCGCGCTCCTCAGTCGTAGAACGGGAAAGAATATGCTCACAGTGTCGCGCAAATATGCGCCAAAATCGGCTTTGCGTGGGCGCGACCATTTTCAATAAAAATGCTCCATGTCTCGCAACCACACATCACCGAACCCGCCACGTACAGCCCTGCAATATTGGTTTCAAAGGTTTCGGGGTGAAATTGCGGGATGAGATTTTCTGCGATATTCACGCCGGCACCGCGCAACAAGGATTCATCGGGTCGATAGCCAATAAGTGGGAACACAAACACAGCTCGGCGTGTTGATTCCACGCCTGTTTGCGTATTGCGTAGGTGGATTTTTTCCGATTCTATGCGGGTGACAATGGTGTTGAAGAGTGCCGTAATTTCGCCATTCTTGATACGATTTTCCATATCGGGGCGCACCCAATATTTCACCGCTTTTCCCAATTCTTCTTTTCGATGCACCAGCGTCACCCGTGCGCCATGTCGCCAGAGTTCCAGAGCTGCTTCCACAGAGGAATTGCGACCGCCGATGATGACAACATCGCTCAGAGCATACCGATATGGCTCGTCGTAGTAGTGCGAAACGTGCGGCAAATCTTCGCCTTCCACATTCAAACGATTTGTTGCGTCATAATACCCCGTTGCAACAATCACGCGCCGCGCCGCCAGTTTCATTC
>JAAFHM010000522.1 GCA_013298375.1 Ignavibacteria bacterium
GGCGTTTTATGTTTACGTTATGTTGGAATTGGTCGGATTATGATTTGGCAAATAGCGCTGCCGCAGATACGGCAGGGTTAAGCTGTTTGTGTCTGCAATCTTACTTCGCCAACGAAAGTGCTTGCACTTTGCGGCTTTCAATCACTTTTTGAATATTTTCCGGAACAGCCGTGAGAAAATCATAGCCCGTACGCTGCTCAATCTCATCAACGGTTGTTTGATATTGCCGCCACTGACTACGTTCGATACCTTGAATATTTGGCATCAGTGCTGCCAAAATCGTTGTGTTTTCATTCACATCCTTGATACCCTGACCGCGCTCCAGCACGACAATAATTTTGAAACACTGCTCAGGAACAGCAACATTATTACGTTTGCCAATAGTTTGGTACTGCTTCGGAAAAACACCACCGCAAATGATATACAATTCCTTGTTTTTGCGCTGTGCCAAATACTGACAAAATTCCTCCAGACGCAACCAAGGACCAGCATTCAGGTCGTGGTATTGCGGCAAAAGGTTCGTCGTGTAGAACGTCGCGTCATTGTCTGCACGAGAGGCGGTACGCTCTTCGGAGCGAACCATATGCCCTCGGTCATAGCCGGTATTGCTGTAATCTTGGTGTTTGACTTTGTAGAACTGTGGCGGTAAATCGGGGTCGGGCATAAACTGTCCTTGCTTGCGCTCGGTATCGCCAAAATAATCGGCATTGAGATTGGAACTCACCCAATTCGGAACGTTTTTTGTGCCATTATACGAAAGTGCGTATTGCTTGCGAATGAGCAAGTATGAGGCTTCGCCATCGCCGCCTTTTGGTACGCCCATTTCGAGATGCACCGAACCGGTGGAATTTGCTTGCGGCGAGCCTTGTTGTTGTCCGCCGCCGGGTGGTGGCGTTTGGTCGGTTTTCTTTTTGCACATGGTAAAAACCTGCACTCCAATTGCCACCAACACGAGTGCTATTGCGGCATTGCGCGAGAGTGTTTTTTTGCTTGCCATAACGTTGTCCAATTTTAAGGGTGAACAAAAAGAGTTGTGCTTCTCAAAAGGCAACTATTCAAGTGTACAAAACGCTGTGGTATTCGCCCCCTTTGTCAAGGGGGCGAATGAGTGAGGTTTCCATGAAACCTAAATAGTCACCTCAAAAGGTTCATCAAGCGACATTTTGCCAACATCTGCCGTCTTTCGAGAATTGCAGCCCAAAGGTAACGAAAAAAGCGAACATCATCAAGTATTCTGACATCTGGCATGAAATTTGAATGAATCAAAAACATCAAACCTGAGCGCCTCATGCGCGAAAGCGGAAAAATTTTCTGTTTTGCTCTGAAAGGTTTGTATTTTTCACAATGAATCTCTATCTTCTACGCTGGTAAGAAATAACGCTTCGCAACTTGCGTAACCGATGAGGAGGAACTATGGCACCATTTAAGAATCAAGTCGTTGATACAAAATTAGACTTTCTGATTAACGAAAGTGCTGGTTTTATTCGTCGCTATATTGACGAATTACAGGGACACAAAGAGCGTCAAGCCGTGCTTGACCAAATTGCGCACGGTATCGAAGGCTTCAAAAGTCCGGGTGAGGTCTATCGCCCATTCTCGAAGTTTGCGCCCGTTGAGCCGATAGCTCAAGCAAGCGGCAATGAATCCTCTTCGCAACTACTCATCAAAGGACGACAATGACACTCCACTACCTTGATTCCACCGCATGGCTTCAATACTACATCCGCGAAGCCGCCTCGGAGAAGGTTGCAGCGCTCTTTACGCCTTCGACGATTCTTGCTTGCGCGTCGTTTGGATTTGTGGAAGTCGTCGTTACGCTCAGTCGGCTTGCCAACTCTGGTAAAATCTCGAAAGAAGATTTAGACCACAAAATTCACGACCTCGAAAATGATTGGACACAATTTCTCCAAGTTCACGGCTCGCCACGAGTAATGAAACTCACGCAAGCCGTCGCGTTGCACCACAATCTTTCCCCAGAACGCGCTTTACATCTGGCTTCTGCTATCGCTATCCACGAACACAGCCAAAATAGCGGTGCCGACACGTTGACCAATTTTGTTTCTACCGACACCGACCTTCTTGTCTTGGCGGCAAAGTATGATTTAATTACCATCAATCCTCTCGCATAAGCCTTTCTGGACTCTCAAAAGCGCATAGCAGCGTATCGTTCCCGCAACATTTCTACAACTCATCTTGTCCGTACCGCGCTGTTCACCAAGCGCGTTTTTCTTTTCCGACCTTTCCGACGTTTTGCCCAATGTTATGAATATTTCCCACACTCGCGCTTTACTGCTTCTTGTTCTGACGGCTGTGCTGTGGAGTTCCGGCGGCGTGTTTATCAAACTTGTTGATTGGAATGCGTTATGTATTGCGGGTGTTCGTAGCGCGATTGCTGCTCTGGTCATCGGCATTGCCGCACCGCCGCGCACGTGGTCGCCGTTTCGCCTGACGCGCTATGAACTAGGCGGCGCAATAGCGTGTATGCTGACGATGGTGATGTTTGTGGCGGCGACAAAGCTCACAACGGCGGCGAATGCTATCTTGTTGCAATATACCGCGCCCGTCCATGTTGCACTTTTTGGCGCATGGTTTCTGGGCGAGCGCACAACACGGCTGGACTGGATAACGATTCTGATGGTCTTTGCGGGCATGATTCTCTTTTTCGTCGAAAGTCTTTCAGCAGCAAATACGCTGGGCAATGTACTGGCGATTGCCAGTGGCGTGAGCTACGCATGGCTTGTGCTGTTTATGCGCAAAAATGTCCATGTTCGCGCCCACGAAGCGCCTACGTCCGGTTCTGACGGCATTTTTTGGGGAAATATTTTGACGGCAGTTGTTTGTTTGCCGTTTGTGGCTCAATCCTTCGCATCAGGTTTTATGCCATCGGCGCAAAGTTGGCTTGGAATAGCGCTTCTGGGTGTGTTTCAGTTGGGATTGTCATACGCGCTGTATTCTCGCCTCATTCGCTCTGTTTCTGCATTGGAAGCCATTCTCATTCCCGTTGTCGAGCCGCTTTTGAACCCGCTTTGGGTAGCGCTTTTTGCCGGAGAATTGCCGGGAAAATGGACGATTATCGGTGGAATTGTCGTTATTGGCGCAGTAACCATGCGGAGTTTGGCGGTTGTGTATTATGAACGCCAACGAACAATGACCGCCGAAAGCAAATATTCCGCATGAGAAAATCTTTGGCGGAATAACGACTTTTACGCAACTTTAGTACCCCTGAATAAATCGTCCTCTCTCTCATCAGCCAAGGCTGTGCAACTTCTTTACACGCTATGACTTTACAAGAACAAATCGAACTTCTGAGTGCCGAAGCCGCGCCTTCAGAGCAAGAAGTGATGCCCGTTATCAACGAATTACTCCATTTGCTCAACACCGGAAAAGTCCGCGCTGCCGAACAAGACCTGCACGGTCATTGGCGGGCAAATACGTGGGTAAAACGCGGTATTTTGCTGTGCTTCAAATACGGCAGAATTGCGGATATGTCCACCGGAGCATTTCGCTTTTTTGACAAACACACGATTCCAATGAAGCAAATGACGGTTGATAGCGGTGTTCGGGTTGTGCCGGGCGGCTCTGCTATTCGTTCTGGCGCATTTGTGGCGCGGGGCGTAATTTGTATGCCGCCGATGTACATTAACATCGGGGCGTATGTTGATGAAGGCACGATGGTGGATTCACACGCACTT
>JAAFHM010000550.1 GCA_013298375.1 Ignavibacteria bacterium
TAAAGGTAATTGGTAACTGTTCAGGTGCTGGACGAGGGTCTGCCTTCTTAGGCAGGCTCTCGATTTATGATTGAGCGAGAGCCTCGCTAGGAAGCGAGACCCTCGCGCTTAAACAGTGATATTACCCTTAACCACTTCCTACAATCGCACCGGCATCACCAACATCAAGACATCATCGGCTTCTACATCATCGCGGAGCGGTTTCATCAGGGCTGCGCGATTCGGGTTAGAGAAGGTCAGCACGGCAGCATTTACGCCGTCGTCATTGAGATGCGCCAACGCTTCTTCGAGATAGCGGTGATTGAAACCGATTTCAAACGCTTCGCCCGCATAATCGCACGTAATCTCCTCTTGCGCCTTATTGCCCGTTTCTTGGTCTTCGGCGATGACCGTAATTTTATTCGCGCTAAGGGAAAAGCGCACTTGTTTGGTGTTGCTGTTGGAGAAAAGCGCCACACGCTTCACCGACGAAATAAGTTCCGACGTGCCGACGCGGGCAAATTTATCGTTACCCTGCGGAATAACGCTCTCGTAAGGCGGGAAGCGCTCGTCAATGACGCGGGTAATAATCGTGGATGCTCCCGTTGTGAATTTTGCGTGTGTGTCGCTCACGAGCATCACCAAATCGCCTTCGATGCGCTTCAAGAGGTCAACCGCACGAACAGGAATAATCACATCCGTCTTTTTATCCGCCAAAAGCGCACCGTTATTGGACTGAAGCATCACTTTGACAAGACGATAACCATCGGTGGTAACAGCATTGATGCGGGTTGTGTCGCACTCAAAGAGCATACCCGTCATAGCGGGACGATATTCGTCCCGGGAAGCCGCAAACGAAGCCACTTTCGCAATCCGCATTGCGTCTGCGCCCGGAATCTGAATCGTCGTTCCGGTAGAAAAATCCGGCACTGATGGAAACTCCTGTGCATCCAAACCATGCAGTATATATTCGCCGAAGTCGGTTTTGAGCGTAATTTTGAACGATTTGCCTTCCGCACTAAAGGTAATGCGCCCCGCATTGCCAAGCGCTTTGACAATATCCGCCAACTTTCGCGCCGGCACAAGCAATTCGCCATTCGATGCACCATCAACCGTGAGCGTGGCAATAATGGTCAATTCTTGGTCGGTGGCAGTAATATTCAACGTGGAACCATCTAAACGAAAATGGAAATTTTCCAAGACTGGCAACGTGGACTTTGGCGGAACGGCTTGGAGAGCGGATTGCAGGACTTTTTGGAGGTCGGGCAAAGCAACGGTAAATTTCATAACAGACTTTCCTCAATGCAAAATGAAATGTTGGAAGAAATGTGATATTTGCGTAAGTTTTCGCTTCACTTGCGTTGTAAACACCGAGCATAGTGTAGTCCGCCCTTAAAAAGCGGGCTACATTTTTTTAGCATATTGCGTGTATGCCAAACTCACAATTTACGAAAAAGTCAAGATATACACTATGATTACTCGCTACGGTTACGATAACTTCCTCGCCCTGATTGCGGGCGGCTTTGCGCTGATGACCTTTGGTCTGTGGTCGGATATTCCTATCTTGAAAGGCGTTTTAGTGCTGCTCGGCGTGATAATATGTCTGTTCGCGTGTTGGTTTTTCCGCAATCCCAAGCGTACCGTCCCCAACGAAGCACTCAGCAATGATGCCGTCGTCATAGCTCCCGCCGATGGGAAAGTGGTGCAGATTATCACGCTGGACGAACCGCGCTTGATTCAAGGAAAAGCCCGCCGTATCAGTATTTTCCTCTCGCCGCTTGATGTCCACGTCAATCGCGTTCCGGCAAATGGGGAAATTATTTTTTCCGATTACCAGCCCGGAAAATTTCTCGTCGCTATGGATCACCGCGCTTCGGAGGAAAACGAGCAAACCATTATCGGGCTTCGCAATAGCAAAGGCGCACTGCTTTTCAAGCAAATGACAGGCGCATTGGCGCGGCGCATTGTAAACGAAGCAAAGCCCGGAGACCGCTTCAAAGCTGGTGACGAATTTGGCATGATGAAATTCGGCTCCCGGATGGACGTGATTGTGCCGGAAGGTACGCAAATACTGGTCAAAGAGGGCGAGCGCGTTGTCGGCGGAGAAACGCTGCTCTGCCGCTTGGTCTGACGAGCCGAACTATGCCCCAAACCCCGCATATAACCTCACTTCACGAGCTACCCGCACTCAGACTGCTCCTTCTCTGCTGTGCGGGAATGTGCGCAGGATTTTTTCTGCCAACCCCACCAATCCTCAGTTTCAGCGCCCTTGCACTCGTTGGCGGATTTCTTGTTCTTGGTGGAAAAATTGTTAAAAAAAACATTGAAAAAGATTTTGAAAAAAAGCTACTCGAAAGGCAAACGGCGCTATCGCGCACCGTAACGACTCGCTTCCACACCGCTACGGTACTTGCTTACACCTGTGCCGCATTTGCACTGGGCGCTCTTGTCGCCAAAGAAGCCGAAAGTACGCGCTTGGACATCGGTATTCCCGACCAGACGAGTATTATAGCGCCTCAAATGCCAACCGTCCTTCGTGGTGAAATTCTCCGCATTCTGCGCCGCGACTCGCTTTCAATACGCCTTCTTGTGCGCGGCATTGTTGACACGAAAGCGTTTCCGCGACTCCATGATGCAACCGTGCTGCTCTCCGTCCGCTCTGCCGCGTCCAAACACCCAATGACCGCCGTCATGGACGATTTACGCGCCGGAACAAGTATTTATGCGGTTGTGAACGCCCGTATCCCGCGCCATGCCCTGCTTCCAACAGATATTGATGAAGCCTACTACGCCGCCTCGCTCTCCGCCTCACTTTTGGCACAAACCGATATGCAGCATCTCGCAATTACCGCCGAAAATTATACACTCCAAACCTTTCTGGGCGAAGCCGCCCGTGCGCTCGAACACCGCATCACCACACTCTTTCCTGCCGAAACAGCACCATTTGCGCTGGCATTACTCACGGGAAACACCGCCCATCTTGACGTTGCCACCAAACACGCTTACAGCCGCACGGGAACCATCCACATAGCCGCAGTAAGCGGTTTGCACCTGAGTTTGGTTGTGGCGATTGTCCTTGTGCCATTAGCATTTGTGCGCCGTCCGCACGTGCGCTGGTTTTTGGCAGTCGTGGCGATTGGTGCGTTTGTGCTGTTCACGGGGGCAGCAGCATCGGCGGTGCGGTCTGGTGCGATGGCAGCATTGCTTTTGCTTACGTTCGCCGAAGAGCGCCGCGCTGTTTTGCTCAACGTTGTGGCGCTGAGTGTCGTGCTGGTGCTGGTCTGGCAACCCGCAATGGTGTATTCGATAGGCTTCCGAATGTCGGCGGCGGCAGTTTTTGGTATTGCGCTTCTACTGCCGCTTTTCGAGCAAGGTTTTATGCGGCTTTTGGGCATTCGCACACCACGTTTTGCCAACGATTTTCCCGTGCGCAAGCGCCTTGCTCAGATGCTTGCCGTGACGAGTGCCGCATCGGTGGCGAGTG
>JAAFHM010000574.1 GCA_013298375.1 Ignavibacteria bacterium
TTCCACCAAACCATTCTTTTGATGGCAAGACAATCTTTCCTTCGGCAGTGAAACCTACGCCAGCTTGTATATTGTTATATTTTGCATTTTTGACCCATACCATGCCATTTCTGTCGCTGCACAGAGACCACGTAGGCAGTATTGTTAGTGTTGATGATAATTGACCGGAAGCCGTGTACGGACTTGCATAGCGGCGTACACTGTCATTGCGCAAACGATCAACTTTGCTGAATCCGGGAGTGTTCTCGCCTACCCAGAGATTTCCTTGTATGTCTTCGGTGATAGCACGGGCATAGCCATAAAGCAAAGAGTTTGTATCGGCGAGGTTGTGGCGAAAATGTGCAAATTTGTATTGATGCGGCGCGTATTTGCTTATTCCTCCGGATTTATCTCCAACCCACAACACACCAGAACGGTCGATGAATAAAGCATCCGAGAAGTATCCAATCAATGATTCTGAAGATTTTGCATTATACCAAACCCATTGTGTCGTAAGTGTTTTCGTGTTTATAATCTGTAGCCCGCCACCAGAGATTGACCAAAGAATTGAATCCTTCAAAACCGAATATGTTTTGTATCCGCGCACGAAGGCAGGGTCTTCATACTTTTGGCAAATCGTAAGCGTTGCCGCATCAATTTTAAGGACCTGTTTGGTCAAAACTCGTGTATGGTGGTACCCTATAAACACCTCTTCTTGAGGCAAATAAGCGGCAATCTGCAGATCATCGGCAACCAACTGAAAGGACATCTCTTTGGTGTCGAGTTCATAGATTCCACCTTCCGGGGCTTTATAGTCTCTCACACCATTAAAAAAAATACGCTCTTTCGATGAACTACGGCTGGGTGGTGTAATAAAGATATTTGCCAGATAATACCTGTCGCGAAGGTTTGTACCTGTTCGTGTAAAGGTAATATGCGGAAAGGGCGTATTATCGGCTTTGGAATGCGGGTTATAGCGGGAAACTCCGTATTCGCTGCACATCCAGAGTGTTCCGTCGCTGCTCCGTGCTATGGAACTGGGTCGTTTATGGGTCATGCTCCCATCGGTCGTGCTGTATCTGGGGTCGAGCGCAATACGGTGAAACGAGTCTGTACGCGGGTTGTAGCGACAAAGTCCGGAGGGCGTAACGACCCAGAGTGTGCCGTCTGGTGCGGTGAGCAGACCTGTTATCTGCGAACTGGCAAGGCTTGTAGTATCACCGGGAATATGGAAATACTGCTTAAAACTGTGTCCGTCGTAGCGGTTCAACCCGTTCTCCGTACCAAACCACATAAAGCCCGCACTGTCTTGGGCAATCACATCAACTGCACCATTCGACAAGCCATCTTCTACGGTCAATCGTGTGAAGCGGGGAGCGCGGATGCGGTCTGCGGGCGGGCGCACGGGCTGGGCGTGAAGGTCGTCCACGAAAAGAAGAATGAGCGTAAGAAACAGAACGGTTTTCATGACAGTTTTGGGGATAGAAGACCAATCATGATCCCAACCATTCGGAGCAACAACGCATACCGCGTTGTCACTCCATGGTTTTTGTGTTGAACGATTACTGACCGCCGCCGCCCCAATTTGGTGACGACTTGTCCCACCACAAACGCTGACGGTTGAGGACTTCTGGTGTAGCCACATTCTTGGTGAAACCTTGCTCGTCTTGTGCTTTTGCCCATTCTGCGCGAATTTGTTCCAAAGGTTCGCGGAGCGCATAACGGCGAGGTATGAGCAGTTCTTCGCCTCCGGCAATCGGTGTTTCATACGCCAAAAGCGTGGAATTGCGGCGCGGGTAGCCTGTTCTGCGGGCTTGAGTGAAAACTTCAGTCGCCCAACGGTAGTAGTGCGTGTAGAGTTGGAGCGAAATTTTCTCCAAACGGTCATTCCGAGAACCGCTTAAAACCACACTTGGATTGCGCAAATACGCATCAATTTTCGCCGGAGTAATATCGGCGGAGGCTTTGAGTTTGAAGGTTGCTACGTCTTTGTCGTAGAGTTTGCCTGTTTCCGCAATATCGTCGTACATTGCCAGTGAAGCTCTCACACCGCGCTCATACCAAACGTCGGCACTCACTGAGCCTGTTGCCAAGCCGATTTTCGTAAATTCCGCTAATAGCAAGCACTGTTCCGCGTAGGAAATGATGACTTCTTTGACAATACCTGCGTCGTCGGGGTCGAAAAAGCGATAATTCGGTGTGGATTGCGCAAAATACGACGTTGAGCCAATGCGAATTTCCTGCACAAACGGTGCGCCTGCTGTTCCCGTTAAAACCCCATCAGGGCTTGCGGGAACGCCATTGTAGCGATAGAGCGAATCTTGGTCGGGACGAATGGACGCGGGAAGCGCACGGTTGGCTGCGCGGAAAGCTGCGAGCGCATCATCGGTGTAGGAATTCGGTCGAAAAAATATGCCCAAGCGTGGGTCGTTGCTGCGTTTCAGAAAATCAATAAAATTCTTTGCTGCCGCAGGGCGAGCAAAGAACCAATCACGATTGCTGGAGCGCACACTTGCGCCATAGGTGATAGACCACTCGTCCGCAGCCGATTCAAAAAGCCCTGCGGGGCTGGACAGCACTTGCGCAATGACAGTACGCGCTCTGGTGGCATCTGCTCTCGCCAAACGAGCTGCAATGCGGAGTTTCAGCGTATTCGCCGCTTTCGCCCATTTCCGCCAATCGTTGTTGTAAAAGCTATCGGCACTGCCGTAATCTTGTAGCGTTTGACCCGTTGCCGTAGCCATTGGTGCTGGCTGGAGGAGAATCGCTATTGTACTATCCAATTCAGAAAGCCATGCGGTGTATTGCTCCGGCTGCGTGTCAAATTTTGGTGAATAATTACCTTCGTAGCGTCCGCGCATTGCCTCGCGGTAGGGCATGGAGCCAAAAATATCGCTAACGGGCATAGTGAGTTGGATTTGCAAAATGTAGGTAACGGCTCGCATATTTCGGAAGCGTGAGCGTTCAGCATCGGACATACGGTCTATCTGGCGGCGAATTTCAAAAAGATTTGGCAAAAATGATTGGTATAATCGCCCATAGCGACCGCCTTCGATTTCCATGGTGTTAAATTCCCTACCATTGCCACCAGAACTTGCGTACTGCTGCGCCCAGAGCGGCAAGTACCGCGCATTGTCATAGAAAAATTCCAAATATTTCGATCCGTTCATGGCATTCTGCACATCGGCAAAAAGAAAACGAACATCGGGCGTAGAGATGATATTGGGGTCGGTATTGATACTGGCAAAGTCTGTTGTGCAGCTTGTGAAGCCGCATATAGAGGAGATTGCGAGGAGAAATGTGAGAA
>JAAFHM010000153.1 GCA_013298375.1 Ignavibacteria bacterium
TGAGCGCACTCAAAAGCGAGGAATAGCGGGCAACGGAGGTCTGCATAGTTTGGAGCAAAAAAGTGGGAAAAATTGTCGTTAAATAGGAGCGTGGACGCGGTTTGCAAGAATTTCGATGGTGAGATGCTCTATGCAAAAAAGCGACGGCTACAAATAGGTAGCCGCCGCTTTTTGTGAATGTCATTGCAAAACGGGTATTATTCTTGTTCCATCGTGATACGCATCTGGCGGCGCACGGCTTTCATTCTCGCCATACGGCGTTGAATGGAGGGTTTGGTGAAGAATGCACGTTTTTTGAATTCTTTCAAAACGCCGCTGCGCTCGTATTTTTTCTTAAAACGGCGGAGTGCTTTATCAATAGATTCGCTGGTTTGGATAGTAACGCCAATCACTGAATGTATCCTTGGAAAATGTTTGACAGGTAAATGTGAATTATTATCGTATTTCGTTAGTTGCGTAATTTCTCAATTAAGCGTTTTTCGGTTTTGTCTTCAAATTGAACGACAATTGCATGGCTGCCGTTGCTGGTGATTTCTTTGCGGATGACGCGCCCGATGGTATTCCAGACCTCGTGAGCAATGGTGTCACCGATATTGTACTCATTGCGCGGGTTGTAGGAAATCGCATTTTCGCGGATAATCAAAATTTCCTCGTCTTTGCTGTTCGCTTTTGCCTCAAGTTCGTCCAAATCCACGAGCTGCGAGTGGTGCGTCCGTGTGCAACGCGCCCACTGTTGCCGCCTTCCACCATTTTCTATCGGTTCACCAATAAGCTCATGCTTTGTTTCTTTCATCAGAAACGGCGAGTGGAGCGTAATATACTTGTTTTTGCGAGTGCGACGTTTACGAGGTGCTGCTGCCGTAGCTGTTGCCATGAATGCTCCGCAAGAGTAGTGGGAAAAAGTACAGTCAAAAAGACGCTGAAAAGAGATACAAATATACACATTTTTTAAGCGATTACAAAATTTGCGACGCACCGAAAGAGGATTTGTGCAGATTTTCTCAGAAAAAATATGGAGAAAAAGCCGCTTTTTGCGAGATAAAGCACGTAAAATTCACAGACTTTTGTTATTTTTCCCATTCTGTGAAGAGCGAGGTTCACTCTTTGCGGTTGTAACACTCTTCCGCCTCATCATTCATCCAAAGCATCCTGTGTACATTTTCGGTCGAAATACTGTTGCCGAAGCGCTTGCCGCCGGTAAACAGATTGAGAAAATCTTTTGTCAATATGGCGCAGAAGGCTCTTCCATAGCCGCGTTGCGGATACAAGCCGAAAATGCTCGTGTACCCTTTGCGCTCATGGATAAGCGGAAGTTTCAGGTTTTGGAACGCGAGGTCTGTGCTGAAAATGAAAACGCTCAAGGTATTATTGCGCTTGTTGCTGCTATTAAAACATTCAGTATTGGTGCGCTTATTGATCAAGCCTTTGCTGCTTCGGAGCGCCCGCTTTTTATCGCGCTTGATGGCATTACCGACCCGCATAATGTCGGCGCAATCGCCCGTTCTGCCGAGTGCGCAGGGTTTCATGGCATGATTGTTCCCGAACTCAAAGCCGCACCGCTTGGCGGAACAGCAATGAAAACATCCGCCGGCGCATTGCAGCATATTCCCGTTGCCAAAACAAGCAATCTGGCGAAAGCGCTGGAAGACTGCCGCAATGCGGACTTTCGGATTGTTGCCCTCGAAGCTGATGCGGGCAAAGAATATTCCCACACGCTGCAAAAAGAAGCACTCTTCAATGAACCGCTTCTTTTGGTCATTGGAAGCGAAGGCGCAGGAATCCAGCGCAATATCCGAGCGCTTTGCACTGATGCTGTTTCTATACCAGTGCAGGGGCATATTGCCTCTCTGAACGCATCGGTGGCTGCCGGAATCGTGATGTTTGAAATTGTTCGCCAACGTTTGCTGGCGCTGACCGTTTGACTTAATCCGATTCATAATAGAAAAAACGGGTAGTGTTTAATTGTAGTTGCTAAATACTGAAGCGAAGTACTCGTAAGCTGTTGTTCAAGAAGAGTTTTTGCTTTTGCTCACTTAAAACTTAGCACTCAAAACTCAACACTACCGAAAAAACGCCCTATTTTTCACAATTTTTGCCGCCCGTCATCGTGGAACACACTGCTCAAGATGTTTTGCACTTAACCGCCCTTCTGGTCGAAGATTCGGCGCTGGATGCTGATGTTCTCATTCGTTTTTTACGCTATCACGACGTTGATATTGCTTACGAGCGCGTTGACACCATGCCCCAGTTGGAGGTCGCTTTGCAGAAGGACTGGGATGTTATTTTTTGTGACTACAACATCCACACGGGCTTTACGGGTATGGATGCGCTTGCTGCCATTCGCGCCTTTGAGCGCAAGCGCGGCGATGTTCCGAATAAACCGCCATTGCGTGTGCCGATAATTATGATTTCGAGTATTTTGAACGAACCATCGGTGGTTGCTGCCATGAACGCAGGGGCTTCGGACTTTGTGATTAAAGGGTATTTGGAGCGACTTGTTCCGATGCTGCACCGTGAAATGGGGTATATTCGCGCTGTTCATCGTTATTACAACGCATGGCAAGAAGCGGAAGAGCGCCTCAGAACCGCATAGTATCAACTCATTGTGCTATCAACACCGTTATTCAGCCCTTCACCACTCCGTTTGTCTCACCAATTCTGCTAACAATGCACATTGAGCCGCAGCATAGCGAACATGAGTCCTTAGCGCTTACCAATGGAATAACGACCAATGGTGTCGCGGCAGAGGATTTGCGTGTCTTGATTGCCGTTGAATCATTTGGAGAGGGCTTTGCGCTCATGCGGGCGTTAGAATTGGATGAGTATGCACTTGATTTTCGTATGGTCTTTCATCAAGAGCATTTGGTTTCTGCTCTTGTCGCCGAAGCGTGGGACGTTGTGGTTTGCAGTGCCGACGCTGCCTTGTTTGATGCTCACGCGATGCTTGCCCTTGCGCAATCGGCAATCCTTGAGAATAATTCTCCATCGTCATTGGCAAATACAACACACCTCCCAACGCTTTTCTACATTTTGACCGATGAACCGCTTGAAGTCGAGGAGACGGTTGATTTTATCCGAATGGGAGCAACGGAAGTTTTGAAGCACCTACATACCGACCGCTTACGCTCAAGTATCCGCCGTGAACGTGCCTTGCGTAAAGATGTCGCAGCGAAGGCTCAACGCGCTATTGTGCAAGACGATGACAAAAAGCATGGTGAGGACGAGCGCTTTCGCCTTCTCGTCCAGCATTCCCGCGATGTCTTTTCGATGCTGGACGAAAATTTTGCTATTATCTACCAAAGCCCTTCATTTTATCGGCTCTTTG
This sequence comes from Ignavibacteria bacterium, assembly GCA_013298375.1. Lineage (GTDB taxonomy): Bacteria > Bacteroidota > Ignavibacteria > Kapaibacteriales > UBA4661 > PH2015. Next base: position 3,326 of record JAAFHM010000153.1, read on the forward strand.
AGTATGATCCCAGTGAGATTTTGCAGCGTCACGCACTGGATATTGTGCATCCCGACGACCATGAATTAATCGCTACGGCATTGCAAAAGGTTATCGCGGCTCCGGAGGCGCAAGCCACTGCCACCTTCCGCGCCCGCACAGCCTTTGGCGTGTACCGCACTATGGAGGGCATTGCGACGAATCATTTGAATAACCCCGGTATTGCTGCTATTATCGTCAATTCCCGTGATATTAGTGAGCGTTCCGGTATGGAAGGTGCATTGCGCGATAGTGAGCATCAGTATCGGGCGCTGGTTGAAAATTTGTCGGAAGGAATTATCATTACCGACAGCGATGACCAATGCCTTTTTGCTAACCCTGCTGCTGAAAATGGCTTCGGTGTTGAGCGCGGACAGCTTGTGGGGCGCTTTATCCGGGAGTTTGTCAAGCCAGAGATGCTGCCCGTGATTGAGGTGCAAAATGCTGAACGGCGCGAGGGCAAATCAGGGCGCTACGAACTTGAAATTATTCGCCCCAATGGTTCAAAGCGCTGGATAGCTATTAACGCCGCGCCACGTTTCGACAACAATGGCGTATTTACGGGCGCTTTCGTGATTATCAATGACGTTACCGAGCGAAAAAATAACGAAGAGGCAAACGTTCTTTTTAGTCAATTTCTCGAACGCCGCATCAATGAACGCACCGAAGCTCTGAAGCGGGCGAATGCCGAACTCAAACACGAAATTGCCGAGCGTAGGCGTATGGAGGAAATGCTCTTGCAAAGCGGTGAGCGCCTCAATAGTCTTCTCAGAAACTCATCGGATGTGATTACCATTGTTGAGGAAAGTGGTGAAATTAGCTATGAGTCGCCGGCATCGGAAAAAGTCTTTGGTTTTGAGTTGTTTCAGCGTATTGGCAAAAATTTTCTTGACCGCGTTCACCCCAGTAACCAAGAGGCAGTGCGGGCGTTTTTGCATGATGTTATTCATCAGCCCAATGCTGTTGGGACGATTGAATTTCTGCATCAATCCAACATTAAAAATGATTATGAATGGATTGAAGTTACCGCCAGCAATCAACTTCATAATGCGGCCGTAGGCGGTATCGTGCTGAATTCACGGGATATTGCGGCACGAAAAGTTGCAGAACAAGAATTGAAAAAAGCCTTGCAACAGGAAAAAGAACTCAACGACCTGAAAAGCCGCTTTATTACGATGGTTTCGCACGAATTTCGCACTCCGCTTACCGTCATTAACTCGTCCACCGAAATTCTCCACCTTGGTATTGGTAAAATGCCATCCGACAAACAAGCCATGCACCTTGAGCGTATGATGGCTTCCACCAGTCGTATTGAGCAAATGCTCAACGATGTGCTGGTGCTTGCTAGGGGCGAGGCTGGCAAGACTCGTGCGGTGTTTGCGCCGCTTGCCTTGGAGCCATTTTGCGAAGAAATTATTACCGAACTCACCTCTGCCAGTGGTGCGGAGCGCCGCATTAGTATGACATTCCACACGACAGTCGCGGCTCATCCGGCGTTGGATGAAAAACTGATGCGCTCAATTATCACTAATTTGCTTTCCAATGCGCTTAAATACTCGCATGACCCCGTGCGTTTGGTGATGGATTGTTCTCCCGAAACGATCATTATTCAAGTTGCTGATAAAGGCATTGGCATTCCCGCCGAAGACCAAAAACATATGTTTGAAGCATTCCACCGCGCTCAAAATGCTGTCAATATCAAAGGTACCGGTATCGGTATGTCTATCGTCAAATACGCCGTTGATGCGCACGAAGGCTCTATTGGTTTCGCCAGCGTTGAAAACGAAGGCACGACCTTTACCGTGAAGCTACCATTTCGGATGCAGGTTTCCGAATCTGCTATTGACCGCAGCTAACAAAAGCACACACCAATCCTACCCCGCTTTGGAGTGAAAATGCCTGTCCGAACCCGCCTAATACGGTATCTTGTTCCACAACATTTCTGGTTGAGTATTTCTTTTGCAATACTCATGGCGGCGCTATTTATTATTCAAAATAATCACCTTGTCGCACAAAAAATCAATGCTCTCCCAAGCGCATCAAGACAAAACAATGACATCGTTTTTCGCCGATTGAATACTGAGCAGGGCTTGTCGCAAAGCAATGTCTATGCGATTATGCAGGATTATCTCGGTTTTATCTGGATTGCCACCGCCGATGGTCTTAATCGGTACGACGGTTCGACCTTCAAGAGCTACAAGCGGCTTCCTGGCGATAAAACAACGCTTTCAGACAACTGGGCAACGTGTTTGCTGGAAGACCGCACCAATGGTACGTTTTGGGTTGGTACTCGTGATGGAGGATTAAATCAATTTCATCGTGCAAGCGGCACATTTACTGCTTTTAAGCACAATCCACAGCAATCTTCCGGCGGCATTTCGAGCAACAATATCACCACGCTATATCAAGATAAGCAAGGCATAATCTGGGTTGGGACGGACAACGGGCTGAATCGTTGGGATGCTGCTTCCGGCACGTTTACGGTTTTTCGTCACGAGGCAATCAACACGACAAGCTTGAGCGAAAACAGCATTACAACGATGCTAGAAGACCGTCGGGGAAATTTCTGGGTCGGTACGCTGGATGGTGTCAATATTCTTGACCGCACAACGGGCAAATGCTTGTCAAAAGGACAGCAAAACCGCATTATCGTCGGAATGCAGAGTAATGATATTTCGGTCATGCAGGAAGATTGTAACGGCGACGTTTGGATTGGTACGTTCACAAGTGGCTTGTACCGCGTGGATGCTGAGAGCCGCACGGTTATTGAGCATTTTACGGAAAAATCCTCTGGAGCCGCATCTTCTCTCTCTTGCTTCTAACGTTATCCGTACTCTCCACTGTGACCATAACAATAATTTTTGGGTCGGTACTGCTGGAGGCGGCTTGCATCTTTTTGACCGCACCGCACGGGCTTTTACGCATTACCGCTACGACCCTGCGAATGCGCGAACGCTGAGTGGTGATATTGTGATGAGTTTTGCGGAAGACCGCTCTGGTGCGTATTGGGTCGGTACATATGGCAACGGCTTGAATGTGTTTCACGCGCAAGCAAATGTTTTCCAAACGACCGTCCTTTTCCCGAACAATCCGAATGATTTATTTTCCAATGCGATTTATGCGCTTTTGGAAGATAGACAGGGTGCGGTCTGGCTCGGCACCGAACAAGGACTGTCGCGTTTTGACCGCCCCACGAAGCACGTGCAACGTGTTCCACCGCCACAAGAGCCGGAACGCCGCAATATTCCTCGCGCCGCCTCGCCAGCATTTATTCGCAATATCATCGAAGCGCGTGATGGCGCTCTATGGCTTGCAACTGATGATGGGCTGCAAAAACTTGACCCCGCAACGCTGCGGCGCACGGTCTATCGTGGTACGGTTGCTACTCCGGATAGCCTACTCACAAAGAGTTTGCAGCGTGTGGGATGGAAATTTGTCGAACAAACATTTGCCCTGCTCGAAAGCCGCGACGGTAGGATTTGGGTGGGAACACGCGGCGCTGGGGTGAAGGTTTTTAATCCTCAAACGAATACCTTTGTCGCCCATTATCTCGCCGAATCTGGCAAAGAGGGCTTGGGGCATAATTTTGTGCGGTGCATAAAAGAGGACAGCGCGGGCAATATCTGGTTCGGTACACGCGGTGGTGGTCTGAGCCGCTTCAATCCTCGTTCCGGCGCGTGGAAAACGTATCGCCACGATGATAATAACCCCAATAGCCTGAGCCATGATGCTATTTTCTCGCTGCATTTTTCGGCGAATGGTCTGCTGTGGATTGGTACGCAAGGCGGCGGTGTGTGCTGTATGGATGTGAAGCGGGAACAGTTTGTGGCGTGGAAAGAAGAGCATGGTTTGGCGAACAATGTGGTCTATGCAGTATTGGAGGATGGCAAAGGCAATTTGTGGATGAGTACCCATCAGGGTTTGTCGTGCATGACCCCGCCGGATGCCGATAAAATCTCACGCTCACCCCGCCCGACCGATGCGGCGAAAGCATACACGCCATTCCGCAACTACGATGCCAACGATGGTTTGCAAAATAATGAATTTAACGCAGGAGCATATTGTAAGGGCGCAAGCGGGCGCTTGTATTTTGGCGGCTTGCAGGGCTTTAACGACTTTTATCCCGATAGTGCGCGGGTCAATAGCTACATTCCGCCACTTGTGCTGACGGGATTTCGGCGCTTTGGCGAAGAAGTACGTTTGGAAAAAGATATTTCCATTACCGATACGTTGTATTTGTCGTACCAAGATAATGTTTTTACCCTTGAATTTTCGGCACTGAGTTTTGTCCAATCCGAGGAGAATCGCTTCAAATATATGCTCGAAGGCTTTGATACGAAGTGGATAAGCGCTCAAACACGCCATGAGGCACGTTATACCAACCTTTCGGGCGGCACATACATTTTTCGCGTGAAAGCCTGTAATAACGATGGCATTTGGAATGAAGTCGGCAAAACACTGGTTATCCGTGTTGAACCGCCATTCTGGGAGCGGTGGTGGTTTCGGCTTGGGGCGGTTTGTTTGATAGGATTTGTCGGCGTTATTGCATATCGCGGAAGAATTGCCATTATTCAACGTCGGGCAGCAACATTGGAACATGAAGTAGCGACGCGCACATCAGAACTTCGCGAAAGCAACGAGCGTTTGCACAGCGCCAACGAAGAAATCCAGCGCCAAATCGCGCTTCTGGACGAGCAGACCCGTGAAATTGAGGTTGCCAATTCGACCTTGCAAGAAAAAAATATTGAACTCGAAGACGAGCGTCATAATTCCGAACGTCTGATATTAAACGTGCTGCCACCGCTTATCGCCAAGCGCCTCAGGGCGGGCGAGGAGCGAATTGCCGACGGTTTCGATAGCGTGACGGTGATGTTTGCGGATATTGTCGGCTTCACAGAACTTGCCACGCGGCAATCGCCACACGAGGTGGTGGAGATATTAAACACCGTTTTTTCCGCATTCGATATTTTTTCGGAGCGCTATCGGCTGGAAAAAATTAAGACCATTGGCGATGCGTATATGATTGTCGGCGGCGTACCAGAGCCGATTGATGACCACGCGGGCGCAATTGCGGATATGGCAATCGAAATGCTGCAAACACTGGATATTCTGCGTTATTCGCTCAAAATTCCTCTCGAAGTGCGCATTGGTATCCACACAGGACCAGTTGTGGCGGGAATTATCGGGCAGAAAAAATTCTCCTACGACCTTTGGGGCGATACTGTGAACACGGCAAGTCGTATGGAGTCACACGGCGAGACGGGGAAAATTCACTGTACCCGCGAAATTTTTCTACTGCTCCGAGAACGCTATGATTTCGAGCCGCCGCGTTTTATTGAGGTGAAAGGGAAAGGGCAGATGGAGACGTATTTTCTGGCGGGGAAGAAGAAAATTTGAAATGATATGAACATTGCTTCTAACCGATTACTGCCCTCAAAAACACAAAAGCCCGCTTGCAAACACGTCTGCAAGCGGGCTTTTGCTATATTCTACCTGTTCGATTTACTCTTGCGGCAAGGCAAAAAACTCTTCACGAGAAATCATCGGAACAACAGGCAGGCTCTTGGTTTTGAGCGATTCGTTCAAACTTACAAGGTCTTTACCCGTTAGTTTTTCCCATGTAGTAACAGCTTGTTTCAAGTCCGCATCCAGCATGGCAATATTCTCAAGGTGTACTTTGCTTGGCGCTCCGCCGTGAAAACTCACTACACCATAGATTTCCAGCAGTTTTTCGCGGATTTTGTTTTCTTTCACACCCACGTAGTAGCCTTCGCCAGCAACAAGCGTTTTATAGAAATCGGCAAATTGCTTGTGGTTTGCTTCCAGACTTGCTTTGACGGCAGGGTCAGTGGCAGCTTCCATGCGGGTTTTGAGCGTGTCGCGGGTGCGCACGGTCGTTTCAATCACGTAGGCAAGGCGCTCTTGCATATCGTAGAGTTGCTTTGCTGCTTTTTGCTGCGCAAGGCGCTCTGCGGGTGCATAGGGCGAGCGCGGGTCGCTCACAAGCGTTAAAGCGCCCGTAAAGGTTTTGTCGCCTTTGGTGATGCGCACGGTGTATTTACCTTCAGGCGCGGTCAAGCCTTGCCCCAAGCCGCTCAAACCGTTTTCGGTCTCGAAACTCTCTGCTTTTGCTGCTTTTGGCGGACGAGTGGACATTCCCCACTGTACGCGGTTCAATCCCTTGCGTTTGCCGCCTTGCAGCGTTGTCAGGACTTCGTTTTTATCGTTCAAGATATCCACCGTCAGGCTGCCCGAATTGAGTCGTTCTTTCAGGAAGTAGGTAATAACAGCGTTTCCGGTCAGATTATCGCCCGCAAATTCGTCACTGCCCGGAAAATCTTGAAAACCGATGCCGAAAGACTGCACCGTTGGGCGGGCTGGCAACACGGCAAGTTCGCTATTAAGAAGGTCTGCCGTCAGCGCACGAATTGGCGTAATATCGTCGAGAATAATCACGCCGCGCCCGTGTGTTGCCAAGATGAGGTCGTGTTCGCGGGGGTGAATGGCAATATCACGAATGCCGACATTCGGAATGTTGGAAGTCATTTGCGCCCAGTTCTGACCGCCATCCAGCGAAATG
>JAAFHM010000217.1 GCA_013298375.1 Ignavibacteria bacterium
AAAGTGTTCTGTGCCGTCATAAACTCGAAGCAGAAATACCAAGAACATCATATTTCGGTACGACCAGCAAAAAAATCTGCTTTGACTTCAGAATTTGCTTGCTAAGGTCATAGAAATCGAAGGGTAACGCGCTCACATTCTTTTGGCAGACAACTACTGCCCCGTTATCACAAAATTTCCCGACGACTGCGCAATAGCATTGTTGGTCTGGACAAGCGTTAAGCGATAAAAATATGCGCCCGATACGGCATTAAATGCGGCTTCGCGTAGAATAGTGCTGAGATTCAGAGAGTTTTTCCCGGCAGATACATTGGTCGAATATTGGGCAATATCTCTTCCGAAAGCATTGACAATGCGCAGTGTAATGTATCCCGTTTGAGGTGCGGTAAAATCAAGATACCACGGGGAAAATGGATCAGTATTAGGATTTGGGCTGACGATAGAAGGGAAATCTTGAGAGAGCAAAGGGTTTGCGCTCACCGATGATTCAGCAGTGTAGGAAATCCGATAGATTGCACCAATAGCACCATCGGAACTCACAAACATATCGCCCTGTGGCGAAAATCCAATACCGCATGGACGCGCCCAATGCTTGTAGGCAAGACTATCGGTCAAAAAACCATTCAGAAAATCTTGTACGTGATATTTTGCCGAAGCCGCATCATAGCGCATAAGAGCGACATTGTAGCCGGCAGCAACTCGGCGAGATTGTGTGCTAAACGAGCCATGCACTGCCACAAAGGCAGCATTGCGATAAAAAGGCGGCAAAGCGTTTCCTGTGTAAAAAGCAATTCCCATCGGTGTTGAATGTGCCGGAAGCAAGCCCTCGGCGGTTTTCATTCCGGCAACACGGTCAGAGTCCATGCGAGTCAGAGGCAGCATAGCACGATAATCCGGCGTTGCCTGAAAATTTGTCCATTCACTGCGCCCCGCACTACCCGTGAAGGCAATGGGCCAGCCATGAAAACTGCCATCAGGTACAGATGTGATAATCTCCTCCGGTTTTTCCTCGCCAAGACCATTACGGTCTGCATTTGTTGCCCAAAGCCTATTTGTTATCGGCTCCATTGCCATACCGATGGCATTGCGCAATCCTGTCGCAAAGATGCGCCGTCCACTGCCATCACCATTAAAGCGGAGAATAGCAGAACGCTCTGGATTTTCCACACGACAAGCATCGCAAGGCGCACCTACACTGACATACAGGGAGTTTCGCAGAGTATCAGCAAGCAGTGTCCGGGTGTAATGATTAAAAACACCGCCATTGGGAATACTATCAATCAAGACGGATTGCGTTTCATAGACACCATCGCCATTGCGGTCAAGAAAGCGCAAAACACGTGTTGGCTCTGCAACCAGCATTGCGCCTTGATAAAACACAACACTATGAGCCTCCCTGACGGGCGCGGCAGCGACAAATATCGTATCGGCAACACCATCACCATTACGGTCTGGTAGAGCAAATACGGCTTCAGCACTCATATCCACGATATGCAGAACACCGTCGGGATTCCATGCAAAAAAGCGTGGTTTCATCATGCCCGCGTGAAAAACATTGATGCGAAAACCCTTCGGCATAAAGACGGAATCCGCCACTGTGAGCGCTGCCGTCGAGCGATAGAGCGAGGAATAGCGCGTCGGCACGGTCATTTTTGTCGGCAAAAGCGGCACTCTTGGCTGTGCAGCAAGACTAAGGGCAAAAAGCACCCCACAAGCACCAACGATAAACGCATAGATACGATCCATTGTGACCTCCAGTTGAAATAAGAGAAAATCTTGCCTACCATAATACAGACATTTACTCCAACGCCAAAATTTCGTCCTCCAATAGCTGCCGTGAATACATTGCCGCATAGATACCGCCTTGCTCCACAAGCTGTTCATGCGTACCACTTTCGGCTATCATACCATGTTCCAAAACAATGATTCTATCAGCATTTTTCACCGTCGAGATGCGGTGCGCAATGATAATGCTGGTGCGGTTCTGCATCACCTCGCGCAAGCCGCGTAAAATCTTCTCTTCCGTCTCAGTATCCACCGCCGAAAGTGAATCGTCAAAAATCACGATATTGGGTTGGCGAATAATGGCACGGGCGATGGCGGTACGCTGTTTCTGACCACCGGAAAGCGTCACACCACGCTCACCGACTAATGTTGAGTACCCTTCAGAAAAACCCTTCACATTCTCGTGCAACTGCGCTGTAATGCTGGCTTCCACCACTTCATCCATCGAAACCGATGGTTTGCCAAAGCGGATATTATCGGCAATGCTCATGGAAAACAAGAACGATTCTTGTGGAACGATCGCAATGGCTGAACGCAAGGTGTGGAGCGGCATTTGGCGAATCGGTACGCCATCAATAAGCAGTTCACCATCGGCAATATCAAATAGGCGCGGAATCAGATTCACAAGCGTTGTTTTGCCGCTTCCCGTCTCACCGACAATGCCAATGGTTTCGCCCGCTTTAATGGAAAACGAAACGCCGCCTTCTTCGCTTCCAAGAGCAAACGGTAGATTTGGTGCGTACTTCATGCGGACATTGCGAAACTCGACACTGCCTTGCACGGTTGTAATGGCATGATTGGTTACTTCGGAGTCTGCAATATCGGGAATTTCATCAAAAACACGTCCCAAACGCCCTGTGGATGCGGCAGCGCGTTGAATCAAATTTGTTACCCAGCCAATGGCAATCACGGGCCAGATAAGTAGGTTGAGATAAATGAAAAACTGCGTAACGTCGCCAATTGTTGCCTGTCCGCGCATGACCAAATAGCCGCCTGTCCCTAGCACCAAGACTTGCGACAGCCCGATAAGACTAATCATAAGCGGCATCATCACGGCTTCGATACTGACCAAACGCATCATTTTGCGAAAATATCCTTCGCCCATGCCGTAAAACGCCTTAATTTCGTCCTCTTCCCGCCCGTAGGCACGTATTACCCTCACACCGGACAAGTTTTCTTGCGCCTTTGCGGTCATTTTTGCATAATGGTCTTGTGCGTCCTTGAATAGCAAATGCACCTTCGAGCCGATACGATACACGCCAAAAGAAACAAACGGCATCGGCAAAAGCGCCATCACGGTAATAAGCGGCGAAAGGGCAATCATCATCGAAAGTGCAAACACAAACGTTGTCAGTGTGTTAGCGGAGTACATCACCGCCGGACCGAAAAATTCCCGAATTGCGGAAATATCGTTGGTGGAATATGCCATAAGTTCGCCAGTCGGCGTACGCTGAAAATACCGCAAGGGCAAGCGTTCAAGCGCTCTCAGAACATCTGCTCTGAGTTCATATTCAATTTTGCGCGAAGCCACAATCATCGTTTTTCGCGTCAAAAACATAAAAAAACCACTTCCCGCCGTCAGTGCAAACATCATCCCAATATGCAAGGCAATATCGGTATTGCTAAAGGTGTTTTTGCCAACGCTGTGGGCTATGGAATCTATCGTTTTGCCCACCACACGCGGCAGCGAGGTAGAGCAGATATTGGATATCGTCACAAAAACGAATCCTAAAATAAACATCCACTTATGGCGGATGAAATAGGGTTTGAGGCGAAGGAGTTCTTTCATAGTAAAGATAATGGGGATAGTGGGAATAGTTTCGTTGCTTGGTGCGTTAGGCTTCAGGCGTAATGCCCAACGAGCGCAACTGCTCTGCAAGCCGTACAGCACGTTCTTCGGCAGTGCTGGCGCGTTCTTCGGCGGTACTAGCACGTTCTTCGGCGGTACTAGCACGTTCTTCGGCAAAAAGCGCCCGCTCATTGGCGGCATCGGCGAGTTCTTTGCCTGTTGGGATAAGATTGCCCCTCTCGTCGCACCAGCGAAGCCACGACAGGTCCTTGCCTTCAAATATTCCTTCCCAAAGTCGCAAGCCAAGCCCAATTTCTTCCATCCAAAAATCACGGTGCGGTTGATATTTACTGCCATGCAGAATGTGCAGGACAAAAACCTCGCCGCGCAGAAGGAGAAACGGGTCGTACACGGCATAATACGGAATACGCATTTGAGCATATTTCCTCATTTTCTGCTCCATTTCGCCACCTTTGCGATTGGAAACAATCTCCAATACGAACTCAGGCATTTTTCCAAAAACCCACGCAAAGTAGGCGCGAGTATCGTTAAAATCAAGCGTTGCCTCTGGTGGTGTTTCAAGGCTCAGAAAGACATCCGGTGCTATTGGCGGCTCTTTGACGGCAGCAAATATGCCCACATTTGCTGCGGCGATAAAGGGCTGTTCGGTTTTATTCCACGCCGAAGCGTTACTATAAAGCGTTTCGACAAGAAGGCGCTGTTGTTTTTCAGAAAGAAGATTGTCCACAGGTTCATCGTCCTCCGTAATGAGATCTGAAGTATCGGGTATGGGGATACCATTCCAAAAAGCAGATTTTGCGCCGTTGGTGGCGTGCTGCTCTTTGAGGTATTCTGTGTTGTGAGCGAAAAGGATTTCCGTGAGCGGTTCTTCGACCTCTTCCTCAATGTGTTCGGTCATTATATCAGATTGCATCGTGGTAAGGAAAAAAGTGGATAACTATTTGCATATTTGACTAATAAAGAATAATCTCATCACCCACCGAAAGCCGACCAATGCTTGCGTGAACGACATTCTGACCAAACAACACTTTTGTACCATCAGCACTGCGACGAAATTTTTTGAGGGTTGCAATCGGCTCTGCGCCTGTTCTTGTGCCGCTTTCTTGGTCAATCGTTGTTACGATACAGCGTCCGCAAGGTTTCACGCCGTTCATTGCCACATCCCCAGCGCTATTTTTCACAATAAAGCGCCCCCATGCATCCTCGGCAAACGCCTCGCAGCCTCGCACAACGATATTGGGGCGGAAACGGTTCATCGGCACAGGCTCACCACCTGTTTCAATCAAGCGCGAATTCAGGCTTTCCAGCGATGCCTCCGACACCAGCAGCATCGGATAACCATCAGCAAATCCCGTGTGGTCGCTTGGACGCAGTGTATATTCGGGGTCGAGTGTGCGGCGGAAATCGCGGTGCATTGCCACAAGCTGCGCTTTCACGCCCAACACCGTACTGAGCCAATCTGCGACTTCATCTCCCTGCAAAACCGCTTCACAGCTATCGCCCCAGACGATGACCGGTTTCCCTGTGCCTTGGTCGGTATGCTGCAAATGCAGCGTTTCTACGCCCGGAGCGCTCAAAGAAAGCATACTGTTGTGCAGTGTTGGTGCGATAAGCGCCATTTTCGGATGCTCGCGCTGCGTTAAAAATCGCCCTTCGGGGGTAACAATCATAAAATGGCGGTCGAAAGCGATACCGCGCTCGGAAAGCGTTGCACTGTCCAACGCCCAGCCCTTGCAGCCTTTTATCGGATAGTAGAACAGCCCTGTTATGGTTATCATGCGTTTATTCGAGAACGTAAGAAAAGGAGCGTTGTAGAGAGACAAATTAGCGGATTTTTCGGCGGGAAGCAACAGGTTTGTTTGTCATTCTCATAGTTACATTTAGCTATAAAAATGGCTACTGCTTTTGTAGAGGGCAGTAGCCAAATTTTGTCGGAGTTTTGAGATTTTAATTGCAGAGACAATCAAGAACTAAGAGAGAGTCTATGTAGCTAAACACCCATTCTCCCCAATCCTTATGATTAAGTTTCTTTTGTTGATCTTTAATAACTTGGTCTAAATTATTACGGAATTTTACTTTTATTTGGCTTGCTTCACTCATTTCTTCTTGAGTTACGGGTGTTTTCAGTACCCAATAGCTTGCATCAGCCGTGCTGATTTGGCTAGCTGATTGCTTTTTTGTCTGCTGTTGTACTTTCAGTAAATACTGATTATCAGGCGAGAATTTTTCTTTAAAGAAAAAGGTGTTTTCATAAATAACCTTTATTGCAACCTCTTTAATATGTTCCTTTGTCCAGCGACTTTGAAGTTTGGGAAGCACTTGCGCATAAAGATTCGGTTCTCTGTAATAACCATATTTTATCAACACGTTGAGATAATATTCAATTGCTTCTTGTACTTCAGGTGTTGGCTCAAGTTGAATGAAAAAACTTCGCAACATACTTGATGCAGTTTCTTGAGCAATTTCAAAATTCAATATATCGTTACGTGTTGATTCAATCATATCCTTTGCCTCAGCGTGTGCTTCTTGCCAAGATTTAGCAGAACTTATTTTCTCCATTTTTGCAATCCTCCAATCATAGCGGTGCAAATTTTTATAATAAGTTTGCCTAATCTTCATATGTTCTTCATGCTGCATATTATTGGGAAGTTTCATATTTGTGCTGCCCCAATACAAAGTATTCTTGCTTTGTATCATTTGTATTGGTTCTTGAGTATCACTTGAGAGAATTTGTTTATTTGTTTGAACAACTCCGCATCCCGTTAAGAAATAAATCATAACTATAATACTGTAAGGCAGTAATTGATAATGGGCGGCTTTTGTTTTAGTGAAAGTTTTCATAAAGGTATAATTTAGGGGTATACTGAAGAGAGATTGTTTTAGCGCTCAGATGACTGAAGAGCAGATGATAAGAAGCCATCGTTATATGGGTTGTCCCGTGCAATTTCTTGAATTCAGAGGTCAACTATTGAGAGCATCTACCAAAAAATGAATCTACATCTGATTGAGCGTTGGTCCCTGATTTTGTTGTTGGCTTACTCCATGTAAACGTTACTTCGGGGATAGTTTGTGACACGCCGTCAATTTTTACCTTAGTACAGTGCTTATGTATCCAAGTTTCCAATAGATCATATGATGATATTGTACCAGTACGGCATATCCAGTTTTTATCACTTGTTCCGGGAGTAACATATGCGGAAACTTTATAGGATAATGCGGTTGTATAAGTTTCCGTTGCCTGACCACCGTCAACATGCCTATCACAATCGGCAAGATTAGCTGCCAGAGCCTTTATATAAGATGGTGCTAAATCATTAAGTGTATTTGTATTGTAAGTACTTGTCTTGGTACAAGAGCAATTATCTTCATATAAGACCAAGTTTCCACTGCTACCACTACTCCCATGCCCACCTGAAGTAGTACCACCGGGATTTCCAATACCCGAACCGGGATTAGGTATGCCAGGAATAGAAATTACCCACCACGGAGTGCCTTGTAGCGAACTACCTCCTTGGTCGGTAACCACAACATCAGGAAAACGACCACCTTCTCTGGGTGGGTCGGGTACACGTTGCGCCCAAAGACTTGTTGCCATGACAAATGCTATTACCGCTACCAGCGCACTAAAGCGCAGACTACTACTGCCATTTGCGTTACGAATACGCATATAAACTCCTAAGAATTTACAGATGAAAAAAGGGCGTATTTTTACTATTGTCTCCGCTCAAGACACCGCCAAGCGCCCATAAATAGAACAATATAAAAATACGCCCCGCGCAGGCAGGGCGTAGATTGTACGTTCACTCCACTTAATGAGAAAGTTTGGCGGTTTCTGAGCGGAGGTTCGCGTACAATTACGCATAAATTGAGTCGTGTACGAAGGATATGAGGTTTAGATAAAACAACGCTCCTTAAAGATTTCTCTCCTCTACGAGGGAATTAGAGATAAGGTTTTATGCGGGTTGTGGAATTTTATCTAAACTTTATAGGGAAGAAAAAGACAAAAAAAATTGAAGAGGAGAAGAGACAATGCACCTGAGGAGGCTTGCACTGTAACACTTAAATATCAAGCGCGAATATAGGCAATTATACTCAGATGCCGTAACTGGTCAGGTCTATGGAACAGCAAGTTGAAATGCGATGCCCGTGAGGGCATCAATCAAAGCGTCAAGGATGTTCGCAGAATGTTTGCGGACGGTGGAGCAAAACCCGCGCAAACGGCAAAAC
>JAAFHM010000293.1 GCA_013298375.1 Ignavibacteria bacterium
CTGCGGAAAGCCTTGCAGTTTTTTCATGAGCATTCCGATACATTGAATATAGCTGTTGTTTACGGCTATATGGGCGAGTGTTATGGGCTTTTGGAACAGCACAACAAAGCGCAGGAATATTTTGAGCGAGAAATCGCCTTGGGGAAGGCGCAAAATCTCTCCCGTGCATTAACTTTTGGTTATGGGCGATTAGCCGCCACGTTGAACATTCTTGAGCAGCCGCAATCGGCGGTTAGTGCTGGGCTTTCCAGTATTGCCGCAGCAGAGCGCTCCGGGACACGCGATCTCCTTGTGGAAACCTATTCAGCGCTTGCAACCGCATACCGCCGTTTAGGAAAATTTGAACACGCCTCCGAAATTCAACTCCTTTTGACCAATCTACAGGATTCACTCTATGCAGACAAAATGCGGAACGTGCTGACGGTGCAGCAAGTGAATTTTGAGGCGGAAAAATCAGCGAGCCGCTTGGCGGCACTTGATAAAGAAAAAAACTTGCAAAACCGCATTGTCTATGGTCTGGTGGCTCTTGTGCTGGTGATTACCTTTGCTGCACTTTTTGCTTGGCGCTCCGCCCGTGCCGAACACAAAGCGCTCTTGCTTGTCGAAGAAAAGAATCGTAATATTACCCAACAGGCAAGTGAATTGGAAGCACTCAACGAGCAATTTATCATCGCAAATGAGGAAATTGAGCGGCAACTCATGATTCAAGCAGAACAGTCGCAGCAATTGGAAATTTCTCAAACAGAAATCCGGCAAGTCAGTGATGATCTTGTTTTGGCAAACCAACAACTCAGCACAACCAACACCGAGTTAGCATTAGAGAGGCAAGCACTCGAAGTCGCCAATAAAGAGCTTGCCTACAAAAATCAAGCCCTCGCCGAAGCAGAGCAGTTTCGCTTAAATATGCTCAGTACCGTCTCGCACGACCTCAAAAACCCTATCAACTCCGTTATCGGCTTAACAAGCGTTTTACTGGATAATCCCGACCACGACGAGCGCACGCAAGAAATTCTGCGGTATATGAATGATTCCGCCGAGCGCATGGGAGCATTAGTGCGGGATTTGCTGGATACCGCCGCACGTGGAGCGGGCAAGATTACCTTGAACAAGATGCCGACGGAGATTGCGGATATTACCTCCGGCGTACTGGCACACTACATTCATGCAGCAGAGCGCAAAAAGCAAACGATTATCTTTCGTCAACACAAAGAACTGTGGGTTAATGGCGATGTGCAGCGCCTTTTTCAAGTGTTTGACAATCTTGTCAGCAATGCCATAAAATACTCACCCCTGGGCGGAACAATTTGGGTTACCTTGAAAAAGCACGATGGCAAAGCGATATTTTGTATCCAAGATGAAGGCGGGGGATTTAGCGATGCTGATAAACTCAAAGCATTCGCTTTTTTTCAAAAGCTGTCGGCACAACCTACGGGAGGCGAGTCCTCAAGCGGGATTGGACTGGCGATTGTGCAGCAAATCGTTCATCTGCACGGCGGAAATGTTCGCATTGAAAGCGAATTGGGAAAAGGTGCAACGATGATTGTAGAATTGCCGCTATTGGAGGGGTGATTTCGTTAGCTTTTAGCCACTACCCCAATTCAAAGTGCTCAAGATTCATCACCTTCGCCCACGCAGCTATGAAGTCATGCACAAACTACTCTCAAAAAGTGAAAGCCCTGCACGCGAGTAAAATCTGGCGTACAGGGCTTTTTTGTGAGAAGGTGCGTAAAACTGCAATCACATTGCTTCAAAGCAACTTTGTTTTTACCGTTGCTTTAGTGTTGTTGCTGACCAGTGCTTAGGAATACCTACTTTTTTCAGCATTTCGTTAGCCTTCTCTAGCTTTTCGGGGAATACCACTTTGTCATCATATTTATTCAATGATGGTTCTACCCGAACAATAGGAATTTTCCTTTGTTGTATTTCTTTCAGAGCGTTCATGGTTATTGTCGTGTACGTGTTGATGTCTTGTTGTTTAGCGATGTTTTATTTAATTATATTTTCTCCGAACTAAAAATCCTTCGTATTCAACATCCCTCCTAAATGCTTCCCAGTCATCCGTTCTTTCACCGAGTATCTCGAAGTCTTCTTGGATTTCAGCAAGAAATTTTGTGATTCCCATGCGATAAAGGCGCGTTCTGGCTTTGGTGCTTCCCGATGCGTAAATCCAAGCATCAGGATATTTGTCCGTAAATGCATAAACCGTCGCCACAACTGTTGCCAAGACTTTTTCACTGTCTCCGTTATTGGAAATGACCGTATCGTCTATGTCACCGATGATTTGGTCTTTATCGCCAAAAGCAAGATTGTAAATACCTTTGACGTTGGTTTGCTGGTAGCGGACAAGTTTGTGTATGATTCCTTTCGGACCTTCGCTGATAAATTCAAAGGTCATTAACTTGTTGCTTGATGCCAACGGATATTTGGGTAAAATCATGTCCGCTCCACTGTCATTGTGCCGATAGAATCAAGGGTTGCAACGATAATAGTGCAATGTACGACATTTCCTTGACCTCTCAAACAGAACGTTTGGGTGCGGACACTTTGATTGCCCTCAATGCCGCACTGTATCTTGCTTCAAAGGTACTTTTTCACAAACTGCCCTCGAAAAGCAAAAGCCCTGTACACAAGATATAATCTGATGTACAGGGCTTTTATGTGCAAAGGCACACGAAATTTTTGTTGAGAATATTATGCCGGGATCAATTATCTCTTCCTCACCCTGCCGCTTCCACGAATTGTTTTATTGATCGTCGATGGTTCACCGTCATAATACACGCTTCCGCTCCCATCCAACTGGGCTTCAAGTACCGCAGTGGCAAATATCCGTGCATCGCCTGAACTTGAAATCTGTACATTAACCGTATTGGTTTGAAGTTTTTCCGCTACAACGCTTCCGCTCCCGCGAATAGTGATATCGTGCTTTTGAGCCTTGCCGTTGTTCTTGAAACGAATAGAGCCGCTTCCGCTTATTTCCGAAACAATTTGCAGTGCATCGCTCATGCCATCCACATCCAAAGAGCCGCTTCCGGGAATTGTACTGTTCAATGTTCTTGCCGAATAGACTGCAGCACTGCCCGAACCATTGATAAAAACGCTCACTTCATCGGCTTGAAGTTTGGCGGCACTCACGCTCCCACTGCCTGATATGCTGACGCTGTGTTTGCTTGCTTTTCCATCCATGTAGCGCAATGACCCGCTACCACTTATGGTTGAGGTAAGTTGTTTCGACTCTATCGGTGTTTCGACGTTCACCGAGCCACTTCCTGAAATATGTACGCCTTCCAATGTAGGATTGGTAATGATAAATTTGAGGCGAATGTTGTTATACGAGCCATTCTGCAAACCCAGCACTAATTCGCCGTTTTCTGAAACGTCTGTTGTTACTTTCTCCCAGATGTTGTCGTCGGCTTCAATAATCAATTCTCGTTTGTCGCCTTGCTTAAAGATGACATTGCCGCTTGACGTGGATTTTATTTTTGAAAATGCTGCTACCGGACGTGTATCGGTAACAATCTTGCCCGAACCCTGAATACTCCCCAAACCAAATAATTGGCTGTACAAAGATAACGGGGATAGTGAGAACGCTGTAAAGAACAGTGCTGCAAAGGTTAAAGCAAATGTTTTCATAGTATTGAAAAATATAAAGAGTGAAAATGAGCATGAGAAAAATACTATTTCTCATTACGGCGATGCACGATAAGTTGTTGCATTTTTTTCTACAAGTGTCAGAGAATAATGACCATTACAGTCCTAGGAGCAGGTACGGAAGAAGAAGTTTCTGTGCAAAGTCTGTACCGTTGTCAGAATTGGCGAAGACCACAAAACCCCACTGTTTGTCGGGGTCGAGCGTGTACCACGAGGTGAAACCAATATTCTCCCCTGAGTGAAGATAGAGATTGGTGAATATCAAATGTGGTCGCACAAAACCTAGGGTGTACGAAACCTTGAGTCCATCGTTTGGCATTGCGGAATGAGGCGTAAAAAGCTCATCATAGCTTGCTTTGGTGAGAATTTCCCGATTCATCACCGCCTGCATCCATCGTGTAAATTCTTGTGCTTCGGAATGAAGCGACGACGGTGCAAAAAACTTACCATCTTCCTTCAGAAACCAGTAATTACGCCGCCAGTCAATGGGTTTGCCATCAGTTTGATACGGTGCGGCTTTGTGCGCACGAGTCGCTGGAGTTTGGATAAATACCGTATGGTTGAGTCCAAGTGGCTTTGCAATGCGCTCCTCGAAAAGCCTCTCCAAACCTTCATCGTCGGTCTTGGCAATATGCTTCAGCACCATTGCCAAATACTGAAAACCCTCGCCGGAGTAGCGATAATCTGTGCCGGGCGTAAAATTGATACGAAGCACAGAATCTTTCACGAGTTCACGCCAATTTGGTAAACCGGAACGATGGCTTAAAACCATACGTGCGGTGATGAGTTTGGAACGCTCATCATTGCTGAGGTCGGGGTGAGGAAGATAGGTGTAGAGCGGTGTGTCGAGTTTTAAGTCGCCTCGTTCCACAAAGGTCATCACAAACATCGCAAAAACAGATTTTGAGAGCGATGCACACTCGAAAATCGTTGAATCACCAACAGCAATGCGCTCTTCACGGTTTGCGTAACCAAAGGTTTTGTAATAGACCACTTTCCCCTGATTGATAAGTGCAAAGGATGCGCCCGGAATCTTGTGCTGTTCAAGTTCCCGCGCAAGATGCTGCGTGAGATTGTCGCGGTGAATAGGGAACCCCATATAGCTCTGAACAGTTTGCTGAGAGGCGCAAGAAGTGAGTATTGATGAGGCTGCAAGTGTACAAACACCAATGAATAAACAAGTAAAAAATCGAAAGGGAACAAAACGTGGCATACCATTGACACAAAACTATGGAAAGTTAATGAGGTAGTGAGGTTTGACGAGGAAGTATTGCGAATGTTGCAAATGGCTTTGATATTAAAAAGCGAAAAAGCCCCGCACACAAGTTTCCATCTTGCATACAGGGCTTTCACATTTCACAACATCTTACGCCAATTCAAATCGGTCAAGATTCATTACTTTCGCTCGCGCAGCAAAAATATTTGCTACTTTTTGTCTGCTTTCAGGTTGTCAAGTATTTTCTTGAGGGTTTTTGCGCTAATGCTGTCAAATTCTGATTTGTCGTATATGGTAAGCAAATAGACTTCGCCCTCATCGGTTACAACGTAGGTGATTACTCGCGTTCCACCGCTTTTTCCTTTGCCTTTACTTTTTACGGCAAGCCTGATTTTATACGTGTTGTTGCCGAGCAGAGTACCTATTTCCGGCGTTTCTTGCAATATTACGTTTAATTCTGCCAACTCTTCTTTCAGCGAAGGAAACTTTTTGACGAGCCGTTTCGCTGCTTTCTTGAACTGGTCGGTAGGAATAACACTAAAGCTCATTCAAAAACTCACTCAATGATTGCTTGCGTTTTTTATTTTCCCGCAAAGCAGTAACTTGGTCAAAAGCGTCGGCAAGGTCGGATTGCAGCCGCAGCGCTTGTTTGTATTTTTTCAGTTTGCCCAGTACCTTCTCCCAATCGTGCAGAGTAAGTTGCACGGCATGAGTCTTGCCATTACTGTCGTTGAGGTATTGAAGTGCAATTTTCATAGTGTTGAATAGACAATGAGGAGGAAATATCGGTGAGAGGTTATCGCCTAAGCACTTCTCAATGGTACGACGTTGTTGTTCGATTCAAGAACATTGAATAGTTTCTAAATTACAAAATTACCTTGTGTTCTCAAAGACAGGCACAATTCTATTAATTTGTCGGTTCTGCACTTTTTGTAAGTGAAATTACTTTTGTTGTTCTGTCAATTTTGTCCTTCAATGTACAGAAGAATGCCTTACCATTTATGCTCATAACATGAGATGCTAAAAACAGTCTCAATTCATTCAAGTCAGTCACAAGCTGTCCTTGGTTTTTTTCATGGAACGCTTGCTGTCCTTCTTTTGTATATGGGTTTAATTCGTGAAGCCAATTATGCAATCGCTGATATTTTTTTATTAGTTCTTCTTTGGTAATGCGTCTATCGGGAATCCCCACAATAACCATCTTCACATTATGTTCTTCAATTTCTTTTTCGGTCGTCTCTCTTATTTCACTTGGGCTAGGAAATATATCTATTCCCTTTCTGCCTAATGCTTTTAAGATTTTCTCGGCACTATATTGCCC
>JAAFHM010000385.1 GCA_013298375.1 Ignavibacteria bacterium
AAGACCTCGCCGCCTTCGACGGAAAACCGCTTTGAGCCGACAAACTTCGTATGAATATATTTTTCAAAGGATTCCGCCTCGACAAGTTTGGCAAGAATACGCACTTTTTCATCTTTCGTATATTTCGCCCGATTGTAAACCGCCTCGAATTTATCCCGCACCCATGCTTTTTTGTCAAGTTCTGGGATGTGCATAAATTCAACGCCGATTTTGCTGCAATATGTGTCGCGCAAGAGCGTGAGAATATCGCGCAGTGGAGCGCGGCGAATACCGCCCAGACCGCCCGTATCGTACTCGCGGCTCAAATCCCAAATTGTCAACCCGTAATGGCTAATTTCCAATTCGGGATAATAGAACGCCTGCAAACCAAGCGGATTCACATCGGCGTACAAATGCCCGCGCACCCGATAGGCATTGATAAGCTGCACAACTTTGGTTTCCTGTTCCAAGACTTCCGCCGTATCGCCGGAGAAAAATGGATTGTTGTTCAAATCCACCGTCCATTTGAACGGCTCAAACGGGATGTGGAGGCTGGCGAAAATCTGCTCGTAGAAATTATCCTCGCCCTTGAGCAATTCTTCGATATAATTCAAAAACTCGCCTGATTCCGCGCCTTGAATAATGCGGTGGTCGTAGGTGTTCGTGATGGTCATAACTTTACTGACCGCCATTGTTGCCAGCATTTGCGGCGCAAACGCCTTCATTTCTGCGGGATAATCAATCGAACCCGCCGCCACTATCAAGCCCTGACCTTCCATCAAACGCGGCACTGAGGCATTCGTGCCAAGCATTCCCGGATTAGTCAGCGAAGCTGTTGTGCCGGAAAGGTCGTTCACATCCAGTTTGTTGACGCGCGATTTGGCAATGAGGCTGTCATATTCCGCAATGAACTCTGCAAAAGTCATGGTTTGAGCATTTTTCACACTCGGCACAACCAAGCCCCGCGAACCGTCTTTGCGCACGGCATCCACCGCCAAGCCCATATTAACCGACCCTCGCTTGACGCGAACGGGCTTGCCGTCCTGCCGTCCAAAACCATCGTTCATATGGGGATATTTCACCAAAGCCCGCACAATCGCCCATGCCAGAACGTGGGTAAAGCTAATTTTTTTCTTACGACGGCGGCTCAAAATACCATTGATAACAGTGCGGTTTTCCTCAAGTGCTTTGATGGGAATGGTTCGCACGGTTGTTGCGACAGGCACGTGGAGACTGGATTCCATATTGCTGACAACGCGCTCACTAATGCCGGTTATCGGGATAATCGAATCCAACGCGCCGAGCATAATTTTTGCCTCTGCTTTCGCTGGTGCCGCCGGAGCAGCAGGAGCTGACGGAGCAGGTGCAGAGCCGTTTGTAGCACCATTGCTGACCGCAGGAGTCGCGTAACCGTTTGCGCCATTGGAATAGACAGCAGCCGCGCTGCTCGGCGGAATGGGTGGTGTCGCTTGGGCAACGGCTGCGGGAAGTGCATTTGCTGGAACGCCCAGTTCGACAGCGATTTCAGCACGATTGACATCAAAATATTCCCGCCAATCAGGAGCAACAGCGTCGGGAGAGCGCAAATACTCAAAGAAGAGGTCTTCCACAAACGCAGAATTCATCGTAAGCATAAATAAGCCTTTGGTTTATGATAAGTAAACGTACTATTGTTGGGTGCTGTTATTGATTTGCTCGTTTTTTTTGTTTTCTCACACACTTTTTTGCCGATAAACCGCGCAAACAAGCCAATCCCACAACTTAGGAAAAACTTTCGATATTTTCCAGAATTTTCCACATTTTTCGTGGAAACGGCTAAAACACTTGATTTTTGTGCATCAAAAGCGCAAATTTGTGAAGCCTTGATTTCGCCAAACTCCTTTCAATCACTTCTTTTTTTTGACATTATGGCTACTCTGACCAAACGCACCCCACGCGCACTGCCGCTTCCCGCCGGAACGCCCCGTATTCGCAATGGGACGGTACGCCTTTCGCGCCCGAAATACGACGGGCTAAAAATGTCACTCCACGATTTTTTGGACTGGGAACGCGAACCCGATGGATGGAAGTATGAATGGAACAATGGTGTTATTGAAATCAATGAGGCAACCATGAAAAATACAGAGCGAATGATTGTTTTCCACATAGCAAAAGCATTTTTGCGAACACAAGCGCATCAGAATGACGATGCTATTTTTCAAGAAACTGATTGCCTTTTGCACGGGGAGCAGGTGCGCCGCCCCGATTTGGTATATTTTACCAGAGAGCAGATTATCGCATCGCAGAACGGCGGGCATCCGATACCACCCTTTGTTATTGAACTTATCTCCACCCACGACAAGGCACAAAAGCTGGAATCGAAATTGGATGAATACTTTGCTGCCGGAGTACAGTGCGTTTGGTACATTCACCCGGATTTTAAGCGCGTAATGGTCTATTCCTCTCGTCGCACTATTCAGGTTTGCACCGACGATGATGTCTGCTCTGCCGCACCAGCACTAGATTTTGCGATAACAGCACACGAAATTTTTGCATAACCTTTTTCTTTTTGATTATGTCAACGACTCTCAGCAAACGCACTTCACGCACACTGCCGCTTCCCGCCGGAACCGCCCGTATTCGCAATGGAACGGTACGCCTTTCGCGTCCGAAATACGACGGACTAAAAATGTCGCTCCATGATTTTCTGGATTGGGAACGCGAACCCGATGGATGGAAGTATGAATGGAATAATGGCATTATTGAAATCAACGAGGTAAATATGACACTCAAAGAGCAGTATATTGTACAAAACATACAGATTGCGTTTGCTCAAACTCTAGCAGCAAAGGCTAAAGGCGGCATCTATCCTGAAGTGGATTGCCCCCTCACAGAAACTCTCCTGCGCCGCCCCGATTTGGCGTATTTCACCCGCGAACAGATACAGCAAGGGCGATTGCTCCTGCCACACGTAATTCCATCGTTTGTCATTGAAATTATCTCACAGCACGATAAAGATTTGAAGTTGGAATCAAAACTGGACGAATACTTTGCTGCCGGAGTGCAGTGCGTCTGGTATGTACGCCCTTATTCTATGCGAGTGTCGGTCTATACTTCTCCCGTTCACGTCCGTATTTGCCAAGCGGATGATGTCTGCTCTGCCGTACCAGCACTAGATTTTGCCATGACAGCACGCGAAATTTTTGCATAACCTTTTTCTTTTTGATTATGTCAACGACTCTCAGTAAACGCCCTTCACGCACACTGCCGCTTCCCGCCGGAACCGCCCGTATTCGCAATGGGACGGTACGCCTTTCGCGTCCGAAATATGACGGATTAAAAATGTCGCTCCATGATTTTCTGGATTGGGAACGCGAACCCGATGGATGGAAGTATGAATGGAATAATGGCATTATTGAAATCAACGAGGTATCTATGAAAAATGATGAACGGTATATTGCGAATAATATCGCGTTTGCTTTTGAACAAACGATCTATCGGAAGCAGCGCCATGCCATTCTTGCAGAGACTGACTGCAAATTGAATGAAATTCAAACACGCAGACCTGATTTAGCCTATTTTACGATAGAGCAGATATTGGCAGCGAAACACGGCGAACATCCCATTCCCACATTCGTTATCGAACTTATTTCCACACACGACAAAGCGCAAAAACTGGAATCGAAATTGGACGAATACTTTGCTGCCGGAGTTCAATGTGTTTGGTACGTTCACCCAGATTTCAAGCGCGTTCTGGTCTATTCTTCCCGGACAACCGTCGGGATATATTCCGGCAACGACATCTGCTCTGCCTCACCGGCACTGGATTTTGCCATGACAGCACAGGAAATTTTTGCGTAATTGTTCTGAACACTCTCTTCCCGCTAAAACTCAACATCGTCGGTTGCTTTTTCTACACCTCTTCTCCCGTAGCGATTTCACGCGGATTACGCGACCATTCACTCCATGAACCAACGTACAACGCTGGTATTTCCAAGCCCGCGTGTGCTATTGCCAAAAGCGTATGACAAGCTGTTACACCCGAACCGCAATGAACGATGACGTTTTCAAGCGGTACAGAAGTAAATGCTTCCGAATATTTCACCCGTAATTCCTCCGGGCTTCTGAAAAGACCTTGTTCATTCAAATTCTCTACAAATGGAATATTGACCGCGCCCGGAATATGTCCGGCAATAAGGTCAATCGGCTCGTGAATCCCCAAAAAACGCTCTCTGTCGCGCACATCAACGACAATATGCTCTGCATCGCTGGCAGCATGAGCAACTTCATCCATAGTTTTCATTGGCAAAAGCCATGACGCGGCATCGTACACAACTTCTTGCCCGGGGACAACAGGCACTGCATCAGCAGGAACGCCCGCAGCAAGCGCCGCTTGTATGCCGCCATCAAGCGCTTGCACTTGTGTATGCCCGACTGCCCGAAGCATCCACCAACAGCGCGAAGCGGCATTAGCACAATTTTTATCATCGTACACAACGACGTGCGTTTCGGGAGAAATGCCAAGTTTGCCGAGAAGTGTAGTAAAACGAGTGCGTGATGGCAGAGGGTGTCGCCCACCGTGTGCAGCATTTTCGCTTTTTTCCGATAATTCTTCTTCTAAACTCACCCATACCGCACCGCGCAGGTGCAAGTCAGCGTATTGCTTGCGAGCATCGGCGCTGGCACGAACGTCAAGAAGAATAAAGGTGCTATTGGATTGATACAAAGCCAGTAATTCTGCGGCTGTTATGAGTGGTTTCATCGTTGGTGGGGGTGAAGAATAAAAAGTAATGGTGGAAGAGTCTTGCAACAGTGGTTAAATGGCACACATCTACTGACTAATCTGCTGCGCTATCGTTTGAACTTCCTTGAGTGAAAGCGCCGTCACCTCTACAACCTCATCAATACTATCACCGCGTCGGAGCAGTTTTTCGGCGGTGCGG
>JAAFHM010000536.1 GCA_013298375.1 Ignavibacteria bacterium
AGGACGGTCAACCACGACTTGGCGGTCGAAGCGTCCGGGACGCAAGAGTGCTGGGTCGAGAACATCAGGTCGGTTCGTTGCCGCAACGACGATAATACCGCTATTTTGCTCAAATCCGTCCATTTCAACGAGAAGTTGATTGAGCGTTTGCTCACGCTCATCGTGTCCGCCACCTAAGCCTGCGCCACGATGACGACCGACGGCATCAATCTCATCAATAAAGATAATGCACGGTGCGCTGCGCTTTGCTTGCTCAAATAAGTCGCGGACGCGGCTTGCACCAACGCCGACAAACATTTCGACGAAATCAGCACCGGAAATGGAGAAAAATGGCACATCGGCTTCGCCGGCTACTGCCCGCGCAAGCAGTGTTTTTCCTGTGCCTGGAGGTCCGAGCATCAGTACACCATGTGGGATTTTGCCGCCTAAACGCTGGAATTTATCGGGGTCGCGGAGAAATTCAATAATTTCTTCGAGTTCATATTTTGCTTCGTCAGCTCCGGCAACGTCTTCAAAAGTAATTTTCTTGGCGTTTTCATTCATCAATCGCGCCCGTGCTTTGCCGAAGGAGAAAATACCCCGTGCGCCGCCCGGTCCGCCGCCCTGCATCCGGCGCATAACGAAGAAATACACACCAATCAAAATTAACCACGGCAAAAACGAAATAATCATACTGAGCCATTGATTGTCGCCTTCCTCGTAGCGCCAGGTAATGCCTTTTTCGACCCAAGCCTTCTCGGTATCGGAATCAAGCACACCGAGCCGCGTGAAAAAGCGCTGCACCTCTACTTGCCCCGTACCATTGGGCTTGAGGATGCTGACTTTCTCGCGCAATACGCCGTGAAAGACAAAATCGTTCAGTTGGGATTTCGTAACCGTTGCCGATTCGATTTTTCCTGCTTCAAGAAATTGCTTGTATTCCGTGTATGTTACGGCTACTTCGGACTGCTGTCCGCTACTTACAAGCATATACATCACGACCACGAAGCCGAAAATAAAGAGCCAAATCATCGCTGTTTTCATGACTTTTCCTGCTGGGGATTCGTCATTATTGTTGTTTCGCAAGCCGTTCAAATTATTACGATTATTACGGTTTTGCTGGCGATTGGGCTTTTTCGGCTCACTGTTGTTCGTGTTTTTGCGTTCATCAGCTGCCATTCTATTCTCCTTTGGAGCGCTGCAAGCCTCATACAATAATGCTTGCAAGCGATGTGTGAAAGACGAAAAAAGTTGTTGTTATGATTTATCGGTATTCAACTAAAAACTCGCAACTAATCAGGTATCGAAAAACCATCCACGAATCGCACAAATCCTCACGAATTAGGAGATTTGAGCGAATGCTTATTCAAAAAAAATGTTCTTGATTCGTGTCAATTCGTGGATGTTTTTGACACTATACCCGACCAGTGACAAAAATGCTTCAAACTGACGTTACGGCGCTTCGTGGAGGATATACACATCGGCAAGATTGCGCCCAATTTCGTTGTAATCCAAGCCATAGCCGACGATAAAGAGGGGCGAAATTTCAAATCCTACATAGTGCGTTTCTACCGTTCCTTTGCATACTTCCGGTTTCAAAAAAAGCGTTGCGACTTTGAGCGAAGCGGGCTTCATTTCTTGAAGGTGAATGAGCAGTTGCTTGATAGTTAAGCCCGTATCAACGATATCCTCCAAGACGATGACGTGCTTGCCCGCCAGGTCTAATCCCGTATAGTGCGCTACTTTAACGTTGCCAGAGGAGTGCAGTCCGGCACCATAACTTTCGGCGCGGATAAACTCTAGCGTACAAGGGAGATTGACCTCTCGAATAAGGTCGGTTGCAAAGACAATGCTGCCTTTAAGCACTACGACGAATACCACCTCGTTTGCATTGTAATCGTGTGTAATTTGAGCGCCAAGACGCTGCACGGCTTCGTGAATTTGCTCACGGGAAATGAATTTTTTGAACTGCTTATCGTGCAGTTGGATAAGATTATTCTTCATCGTAATCGGTAAGTTTTAGTTGTAAACGCTTGTCATCAAAAATTAGTGTCTTTTTTCGTGACCACTCTAGCCCTTCTCTTGTGGCGGAGCAGGCAGAATCACCCCTTTGGGGCGACGAAATTCCAAACGTAACGCTTTAGGTGCATCGTTAGGGAGGCGGAATTGCTCACTCATGCGTAAGCCACAGAGCCAAACAATCTGCTCACCTTCCGGCATTGCCGCAGCAAGGACGAGGACATTTTGGCGGTTAAAAAAGGAAATTTTAGAATTGGTCAAATAATCGCTGACTTTCATTGTCCCCTTCATGCCAAGTGGCGTAAAAACATCGCCCGGCTGCCACGTGCGGAGCGTCATGCGGTAAGGAAGAATATCCGTATTGATAAATTCCACGGCTGGGTCGGCGGTAAATTTCACATTTTTTCGGTCAATTTCCTCTAAGAAAATCCGCCAACCACCGAAATCGTAATGATTATTTTTTTCCACACGGACGTTGAGGTTATAGACTCCTGGCGCTGGGGCAAGGACAATCATGGTGCGGTCGCGCAATGCCACGAAACCTCGCATCACATCTGCTTTTGTGCCAACTTCCGCCTCGACAAGCGCTAAAATCCTATCAACGGCATCAAAACTCAACGTCAGTCCAAAACGTCGCTGTACCGTATGCCGGACAAGTTCACTCTGCAAAAAACGCTTTTGCACACGGAGCGCCGTGATGTTCAGCCCAATATACGGCTGAAACTCTTCTTCGACCAGCAATGACGGCAAGATGCGCTCGACAGTTTCACGCACCAATTCATCCGCGCCCAAAATAATTTGAGAAGTGCGATTCAAAACATCCACAATGCCTGATGAATACTCACGTTCAAGCAAAGGAAGAAGTTCATTGCGGATTTTATTACGACGAAAAACGGACTGGGAATTAGAAGAATCCTCGCGCCACGACAAACCGCGCAAGGCAGCATATTCCTGAATTTCTGCTTTTTTCATGCTCAAAAGCGGACGAACAAGTTTAGTGTGGTCGCCGAAAGCACGTTGCGCCGGAATCCCCGAAAGCCCTGTCAACCCTGAACCGCGAAGCATATTCATCAGCACTGTTTCGACGGAATCATTCAGTGTGTGTGCCGTCAAAACAGCGTCCGCACGGCGTTTGTAGGCAACAAATTCTAAAAATTTATAGCGCAATTCACGCCCCGCCTGCTCCAACGACATACTCTGAATTTCGGCAAAGCGCCCTACGTCTGCCCATGCGATATAGCACGGAATATCATAGCGTTTGCAGGTTTCGCGGACAAAATTTGCGTCCTGTTCCGATTCTACGCCGCGCAGACGGTGGTTAAAATGCACCACCGCAATCGAAAGTGAGCGTTTCCCTTGCGCTTCCAATGTTGTTTGGCGCGAAAGACACATCAGCATATCCAACAGCACCAGCGAATCCACGCCACCACTAACGGCAACGACTATCTCTGTTGCAAGCGGCAATTCAGCTTCATATCGCAAAATATTTCGCAAACGCTGATGGAAAGCTGTTGTTGCCGTAGGCATGGTGTCAAACACCGCATCAAGCGGTACTGCGGCTGGATA
>JAAFHM010000583.1 GCA_013298375.1 Ignavibacteria bacterium
CGAAATTATTGCGCTCAATAATGGTTGCGGTTGGGACGGCGTTACCTACAAAAACGTCGTCTGGAGTTTGCAATGGAATAAATCCGACCCGGTGCTTCAAGAGCGGGGGCGCTTGCGGGTCGATCTCTACCGTGCGCAGCGCATAGCACCAAGCGTTGCAGTCTATGGAGAAATGCAAGTGGCAAAATGGCTCTATCAACGCATCGTGCCGATGTTTGACCGTGTGCCGACGTGGTTGGAGTGGAGTTATGAGCAATATCCGCTTCCGCCGTGGTTTTTTCGGTGGTTTGCCAAAGGTGACGTTGCGGGGGCGGGGCAGAGCGTTTCGCTCACGATTGATAGTTTTGTGGCGGGGTACTTCGTGATTCATGCCTTGCTTATGCTCGTTGGGACAGCGGTATTTTGGGCGCTTATCGCACAAAATCTTGCTTTGGGTGTGGTTGCTCGGTACATGGGCTTTACGGCGCTTTTCGTGAATGTTGCGATGATGAAAATGAGTTTGTACTACCCGACACTCACCGACGGCACGGCAGCATTTATCGGCACGGCAACGCTCTATGCCTATTTGTCGCGTAAAAATTGGCTTCTTCTGCCGTTTGCCGCTATTGGTTTTTTCACGTTTCCGACTGCTCTTTACGTTGCCGTGATTCTTTTTATTTTTCCTCGAAACAGCCTCGCCGCGCAAGAACTGGCAGCAATTCCGCAACCAAACGCGATAAACAAACGTACCGCAAGGCTTATTGCTGCCGGAGCTACAGCGCTCGTGATGCTTTTGAGCGTGTATCTGGTGCTGATAGCTGAGGTGCGTTTCCCGGAGGTAGAACCCGTGCATCGCATCCTTCTTCCGCTTACGATGCCGCTTTTGTTCGCACAATTTTTCTTCACGGTTGAACAGATTTTGCTCATTGCCCCAATATCCTCCGTGATGACGATGGTGCGCTCTCAGCAAGAAATGCTTGGGTACGCCCTCCGCATCGGAATAAGTCTGGCGTTGTGGGGAGCGCTGTTTTATGGGAAGCGGCAATTTGAAGACCCGTCGTTGTCAGCACCAATGAATGCCGATTTATTTTTAGGCGGAAGTTTTGCCTGTGCCGTTAGCAAGCCTCTTCTGACCTTGGTCGCGCTCATGGTGTATTTCGGACCAATGCTCCTGCTCGGCGTATTGCATTTTCGTCAATTCTTGCGAAGCGCATTAACACTGGGCTTGGGGTTCTTTGTGGTGATTGTCGTTTTGCTTCTTTTGGTAACAATTATGACCGAAACGCGGCAACTTATCAGTTTCCTACCGTTTGTGGTTGTTACAATCGCCATGCTGTTAAATCAAGCTACCGTGCGCCCTCCATCAGTTATTGCTTTTAGTCTGATGAGTGTTGTTTGTTCAAAAATTTGGCTTTCGTTGAATTTTCCCGGAATGCCGGAACAAGCCGCCAATATTCAAAACGGCTCTTTTACGGCGTTTCCGCTCCAATATTATTTTATGAATCACGGCCCTTGGATGAGCATGAATGCGTATCTGGTGCAAAGCGTTCTAGTGCTGATATGCTGCGGGGTCGTGTTGTGGGCATTTCCGTTATCGAAAAACGATGTCTAAGAAAGTTCTACGGCAATATTGTAAAACCCCGCTTGGAGACTTGTTTCCCAAGCGGGGTTTTGTGCGATGGCGGGGCTTTTATTCTTTCGCTCTCTGCACTCTTTAACCGCTCAAACAATATGCTTCTCAACGTCAGAAATCATGCACGATGCGGTGATAAAACTCTACGTGTACCGCACCAATTCTAGAAATCAACACTGTTAAGACACCACCGATTTTTCCATAGTTCTCAGTTGATTATACTCACACGCCGTTGCATAACCTGCGACGGCGTTTGCAGAACAAGCAAATACACACCGTCCGCCAAGCCCGATACATCCAGCGTTCCAGAGTATGTCCCCCAATCACGATTACCCTCAAAGTACGTGCGGACGCGGTTCCCCAGCACGTCCATAAGGTACATTGCCGTTGTTCCGGTTTCCAAGAGTGCGTATTGGACGGTGATGGTTTCTGAAGCGGGATTTGGGGCAAGTGCTTGGAGTTGTGCGGCTTGACGGCGTTGGATGAGGCGCGGTGTGCCGTTGGAATTGCAGACAATCGTTGCCACCGATGAATCCACGACCGCTTGAATGGTGCGCTGCTCTTGGGTATCGCTCCATTCAAACATCAAAAATTCAACTGCTGTTGTCGTTGCATCGCCAAGCAAAACTTTCGCGGGAAGTTCTGCCAATGTCCCTGTTTTCATGCCGCTTGTGCGAGGAATATTGCGGAGTTCGATAGTCTTACCGCCATTGCCGACAAAAATATTATTCGATAAATCTGCCGGAAACGCCAGCGTCCCGGAGGGCGCAAGAAGACTTTCGTTGCGGATACGCAACAGTGCATTAAAACTTTGTGCCTTGCCGCGATTGCGTCCCGCATCAAGATTTTCGGAAGCTGCCATCACAATCCGAATATTCACCGAATCGCCCGCCGAAGCGCTCTGGCGGTCGGTTTGAACAGCAACGCGAGTGAAAATCATGCTACTGTCCGCCGCAACGCTTTCGCCTAAAAATGGTACGAGCAGCGTATCGCGCCGCGCCGTCAGGCGAAGAATCCCACGCAAGCCACTATTAACCAGCTTTGGCGAAAAATCAAACGTGATATTTTCTGGCGCATTTGCCCGTAAGACAAGCGGGAACTGGTCTTGGCGAATTGAGTATGCTGCATTGTCGTTCAGGAGTAGAAAATCGGCTTTCAGAATGGTATCGCGCACGGAACTTCGCACGGAAATATATCCGCGTTGCGTTTGTCCGACAACACCGCTTGTGAGAATAAGCTCTTGCGACGATCGCAGAAGCGGGTTTGCGCGAATGGTCTGGAATTGATACACCGCCGACCAGTCGCTAGAAGCCGCCACAGTGCGGGCGCGAACACGCCAGTAATAGCGCGTTGAATTGAGCAATTCGGAGGTCGGTGTGAAGGAAAGCGAGCGCAGAAGCGATTGCTGTACATCAACGGTCGAAAATGTGCTGTCGCGTGAAATCTGAACATCGAATGCCGCGCCCATCGAAGGCTGCCGCCACTGAAATATCGTCAGTGTTGGCGTATTGATGCGCTCGTTGTACGGCGAAACAAGGCTTGGTGCGTCCAAAAGCGGAACGCCCGTTCCGATTAGATTGGCACGCAGCGTGTCGATATCGCTAA
>JAAFHM010000446.1 GCA_013298375.1 Ignavibacteria bacterium
GATATGCTCCCACTGGTAGTCGGTGAGTTCGTAACGATGGTCTTCTGACATAGGTATTTGCTTGATGGTCAGTAGTTACTATTCAACACAAATATACTATTTCTCAGTTTGTAAACACGACCTAGCGTTAGGTGTCGTTTGTTGTAATAATGGACGACACCTTTATTGTAGAGAGCATTCCGGCTATGATTCCAAGCCAAGAGCGCGTAATTTTTCGATAAGCAAACGATTTCGCTCTTGCTCTTGTTGCAAGTCGTATTCTACATTGCTGAGTTTTTGTGTGGTTTCACCGAGTTTTTGCGCAGTTTCACCGAGTTTTTGCGCAGTTTCACCGAGTTTTTGCGCAGTTTCACCGAGTTTTTGCGCAGTTTCGCTGAGTCTGTATTCGGTCTCACCAAGTTTAGCTTGTGTCGTTTCTAATTCAATGGCAATTTCTTGGTAACTTGCGAAGCGTTTTCCATGAGCATCGTAAATGATAAGCTCAGGTTTCCCGCGCCCTGGTTTGCGCCCCGACCATTGTACCTCGAAGCGAACGCCTAGTCTCGGGCTAACCCAACCATCCAAACCATCCTCAATCGCTGAAAGTTCGCCGCCGTAGCGAATAAACCCGTCCAATACTCCGCGTTCCATATCGTACACGTAATATTCCTCCACGCCATGGCGGTCAAAAAACATAGCTTTTTTGAACATTTCGCGTGGTGTGTTGGCATCAGAGAGAAATTCAAAAACAACATGAAATGGCGTGTCTGCTTCTTCCCATTGTTTGTAGGAATTCCGCGCACCCGGTGGGCGACCAAACGCTACCATCACATCGGGTGCGACGACAATTTTGGGATTGCCTTTGACGGGGTACCAGAATAAATCTGCTGCTACAAAAACATCTGAACGCCCTAGAAATACCCGTTCCAAGCCAGCTTTCGTCGTGGCAATGAGTTCGTAATGCTGGGTGTTATTCGCCACAGGTTCTCCGTCGGAATA
The DNA here is from genome assembly GCA_013298375.1 of Ignavibacteria bacterium. Classification (GTDB taxonomy): domain Bacteria; phylum Bacteroidota; class Ignavibacteria; order Kapaibacteriales; family UBA4661; genus PH2015. The sequence continues at coordinate 979 of JAAFHM010000446.1, forward strand.
GGGATAATATATTTCAACGTCTTCTGCTATCGCATTGAAATGTGGTTCTTGCAACAACATCGCTTTGGTGATAGTCATAAATTTTCTCCAGATAAAGTGATGAGAGCAATCTACCAATTGTTCAGGAAAATGCAAAACATAACCGCGCCGCTCTGCATTGTTCAGCATAATGAATATCCATCAACGGAACAGAAATTCAAATGCCGTGCATAACCGCTACAAAACGCCTTGTTTGTTAAGAAAATGTTAAAAATGTGCCTTTTTGCTCATGTGCTGTAACTTTTTTTTCAAAGCGCAGTATCACTACCTAAATGCACTCGCGCACTTGCAGCAGTGACGGGATGCATAAAAAAGCAGGTGAGCTTTTTATTGATACCACAACTGTTGGTACCTCAATAGTTTTCCTATCAAATTATCTGCATATCAAATAACTGTACCATTTCATTGTTCGGAGAGAAATATGTTCAAAGCGACTGCTTCCGCAGTACGCAGCACTATTGCTGTGTCTATTTGTGTTATTGCTTGTTTTATAGCGGGAAATCAAAGCAATGCGCAGTCAATTCCTGCGCCAAAAGGTCCGCAAATCCGCGTTACGGGGAGGGTTGTGGAAGAAGGCACGAGTAAGGGGTTGAAATCGGCAAGCCTGTATATGAAACATCTTGACGATGGCTCAATTACAGGTGATTTGGCGGATACTAACGGGCGACTTTCGGTGAATAACGCCAAGCCCGGGCGTTACCACGTCGCCGTGACGCTTCTTGGCTATACGAAATACAAAGACACGATCACGATTGATGCCGCAAAACCAAGCTACGATTTAGGAACAATTTCGCTTCCGCTTCTGGCGACAAAACTCGGTGAAGTCTCGGTTTCGGGCGAGCGCGAAACGATGGAAATCACACCGGAAAAAAAGGTCTTTAACGTTGGAAAAAACTCCACCGTGACGGGCGGAACGGCTGTGGATGCGCTTCGGCAAGTCCCGACGGTGGATGTGGATGTAAACGGCAATGTTAGTGTTCGCGGGAGCAGCAATCTTGTTATTCAAATCAACGGCAAACAAACGGGCTTTGCGGGTAGTGACAGAGCATCGTTATTGCAGCAAATTCCCGCAAATCTTATTGACAAAATCGAAGTGATTACGAACCCCTCAGCCCGCTACGATGCTGAAGGTATGGCGGGAATTATCAACATCGTTACCAAAAACGAAATCACCCAAAGCTGGAATCTCAACATCAATGCCGGAGCCGGGACCAATAGCAAATACAATGTTTCCGCCGATATGGGCTATAAAAATGGTCCGCTTTCGCTCACGGCGGGCTATGGCTCTCGTTATCATAATCAATATTTTGGTGCAAATATTGTCAGTACGTCCTTGCAAGGCGATCAAAATGTGTTAGACCAGCGTGTAAACGGCACGTGGACTGGCTTGGGGCATTTTGGCAATTTCAATGCGGATTACAGCGTTAATGACAATGCTACCATCAATCTCAACGGGCAGGTTCGTTTTAATGATGGCAGAAATATTGAAGATTGGGATTTTCTCTACAAGCGCAGCACGGGCGAGACCTATCAACGCACAAATCGACACAACTACACGGGGCGTTCTTGGAAAAGCTACGAATTTGGCGGCGGTTTTAAGCAGCTATTCACCGGAAAACAGCATTATCTCGACATTTCGACACGCTACTCCAACAACGACCAATCAAGTTTGGGGAATTTCACTCAGCAAGCCTTGAACCTTGATGGTAGCTCAAATCAAGCTATGGCAGGTGTACAGAATAACAACTTCATCAATAATTTCCGTATCTGGACGGCGCAGGCTGATTATGTCCAGCCGACACCGATTGGTAAGGTTGAAACAGGCTTAAAATCGACGCTGCGGATGATTGATAACGATACCTATCTTGACTCCCTCAATCGTCAATCGGGCGAGTATATCCGCAACGTCAATGCAATTAACCGCTTTAACTTTAGCGACCTTGTTCTTGCCGGATATGGAATGTTGTCCACAAAGCTCATGGATTTCAATGTTCAAGCGGGTTTGCGGGTTGAACACACCATAATCAATACCTTGCTTGTGACAACGGGTGAAATAAATACGAGAAATTATACGCATCTTTTCCCAACGCTCCATCTTTCGCGCAAGCTGGACACCGCAAACACGCTCCAATTCAGTTATAGTCGCCGTATCAATCGCCCAAATTTCTGGCAATTAAATCCCTTTACCGATTATTCCAATCCATCGGTTTTGCGCAAAGGCAATCCGAATCTTGCGCCTGAAACTATTGATGCTGCCGAAGTTTCTTTCGTTTCGCAATTCGACAAGCACACCATGACGGCAACGGGTTATTACCGCCGCACCAATGATGCAATGCAGTTTTTCGCTATCGTTGACCCGAATTTGCCGACGGGCGAAAATACCGTGATGACGTTCCGCAATTTCGACGCGATTGTAAACACGGGATTTGAGTTTGTTTATCGTGGACAGTTGTTTCCTTGGTGGACGGCAACGGCAAACGTGAATGTTTTCTATAACAGTGTTCAAGGCGGCAACGAGGTGGAAAACGCCAGTGCTGGCGGCGTTACCTACAATTTCCGCGCAAACTCCACCATCAAAATGCCGTGGGAAGGCGGTAATTTGCAGTTGAATTATATGTACAACGGTCCCGTGGTTATCTCGCAAGGCACGATGGATGCGTGGCATTCGCTTACCATCGGCTTCCGTCAAGACCTGAGCAAAGAGTTTTCGGTCACAATGAATGTTTCGGATGTGTTCGATACCCAACGCTTCAATTTGAATTTGCAGGGCGCAGCATTTAACGCACGAGTAAGCCAAAAGCCTGAAACCCGCATTGCGATGCTGACACTCAGTTATCGTATCGGCGGCATTCAAGGGGAACAGCCGCGCCGTCGCCGTGATAGTGGCGATGCGCCGCAAGACAATGGTGGTGGCGGATTTGGCTTCTAAATTTTTCGCTTGGTGTTAGTATTGCAAACCCCGCTTGGAGCCGTGTTCCAAGCGGGGTTTTTGCAGCAATGGGGCTTTTATTTTTTCGCTATCTGCTGCGCTTGTGTTATATTGGGCGCTTGTTGAGGAAATCTCCGTATTTTTTTATTTCTTTATGACCTTGTAAACTAACAGATTATCTTATATTGCGTAGCTTCGTTGTGTTTCAAACCGAACCGCCAACCTCGTACACGCGAGACCAACGAAGTTTTACGCCCCG
>JAAFHM010000552.1 GCA_013298375.1 Ignavibacteria bacterium
CTTCGAGCGGGATGTATGCTCATACATTTGCGGGCTTGCAAGCCTGCTTTGTAGCGGCATTGCCGTTTTTCCAGAATAGCCTACTGGGTGATATGTTCTACTCGACCGTACTCTTTGGCAGCGTTGCCCTTGCGGAGCGCTTTATCCCTGCATTGAAACCTATCAAAATCTAAAGGCATTGAGGGACGCTTGACAGACCATCTTCCATGCTCTTTTTTGCATCCTAACGCATGTATTTTGAATCCTCTATGAAACAAACAATACCATTTTTATCACGATTGTGGAGTTAACCACTATGGCAACACTCAGATTTGGTAGCCGTGAGTTTGAAAGCTCTCAGGCTGCGCTGATTCGAGATATTGACCTTTCCAACAGCGCACTCGCAACCCTTCCCTCTGAAATCGGCTATTTGACAAGCCTTCAAGGGTTGGATGTTAGCGATAACGCTCTTACGCATCTTCCGTCCGAACTCGGTCGGCTGACCGGGCTTCAAGAACTTCTTTTGGGTGGCAACGAAATTGCAGCGCTTCCACCAGAAATTGCTCTTTTGACGGGCATTCAAGTTCTCGACCTTCATAGCAATAAACTTCGCCATTTGCCGAGTGAAATTGCTCTCTTGACGAATATTCAAGAACTTGATTTACATGACAACAAATTGCGTACCATTCCTAGCGAAATCGGATTTATGGTGCATTTACGCAAATTGGATTTGTCCTCGAACAATCTCCAAACACTGCCCTCCGAGATTGCTAATCTCCGCAGCTTGCGTCAAATCTCGCTTGCGAACAATCCCGACCTTGATTTTGGGGATGCGCTGATGAAACTTGCGAAATTGCCAAACCTCAGAACGCTCATTTTGGACGAAAATGGTTTTAATTTCCTTCCAAAAGAAATCGGGCAGTTTGTCAATCTTGATGTACTTTCGATTAAGCGCAATAACATCAACGTTTTGCCAAGCGACATCGGTAATCTCACGCACCTCACAACATTGGATGTGAGCGAAAATAACCTGATTGCTATTCCGAAAGAAATTGGCAACATGGCAAACCTGCATTATTTGCACCTGAGCCACAACAAAATCACGGGTTTGCCGGACGAAATCGGTCAACTCTTTTATTTGCAAGTTCTTAGCCTTAACTCCAATCGCTTGGAAGGTCTGCCAACCGACGTTGGTCGTTTGAAAAACTTACATTCGCTGGATATTTTGGATAACAAAATCCTCAAGAAAAACAAAGACGAGCGCCTTAAAATTAAGCGTTTGCTGCCGAACACGAATATTTCGTGGCTCAGTATGCAAGATGATGAATAAGAGATAATCACCAAAGTTTGAGCATCGTAAAACAAGGGCAGAAGTTGTACAACTTCTGCCCTTGTTTGTTTATGTTCTCCATCGCGCCCCTTCACCGCAACACCCGCACCTCCGCTCTACGATTGAGCCGCCGCCCATTTTCGGTACTATTTTCCGCCACAGGGCGCAATTCGCCTAAGCCTTCCCAAAAAATTCGCGCTCCATCAATACCTTCCGCCTCTAAGCCGCGCCTGACCATCATTGCACGGCTCACCGATAGGCGAAAATTATGCTCTGATGTGCCTTCTTCGCTTGTATGCCCCACCACCATCAGCCGTGCCGATGGGCGTTCACGCAGGATTTGACGCGCCGCCGACGCTATTTCGCGCACCAACCGCGTTTCGTATTCCCGTAAACGTTCATCGTCGTAATCAAACAAAATCACGCCCAGCATATCCTCTGGCGCAAGTGTTGGCGCTTGAAAACGCAGATGATTACACAGCGATTCCACTGCTCCAGCTTGCGAACGGGCATCCACAACGATACTATTGGTGCGCTCCATCCCGCCCCGCTCTGCGGCTCGCTCGGCAAAAATTTCGTACCGCGCACCAAGCGGGAGCATTTCGTCAAATTGTGCGTTGCGCGTCGGGATAAAGCGCTCTAATACGCCATTTTCCATGTTCCGCACCAGCACCGTCGCACTTGCCATGACGTTCCGCATATCGCTCACCACGCCGGAAAGGTGCAGTGAAGGGCTTTCCAGCGTGAGAAAAACGGTTTTGTCGCGCACAATTTCACGTTGCGCCGGAGTAGGCGTGTACGGCTCTGTGCTTGGAAGCGGCTTTTGAGGCTGCGGCGGAACAATATCGAAGGTGAGCGACGCGCCCAAACGCAACGTATTCATCGTCCAACGCACGGCGGGGCTTGTTCCGGCGGGCGATTGCAGCATTGTCAGCAGGTTAAAATGATAGCTGAGTTCCGGCGTAATCCACGCCGTTTCGCCCAAAGGGAAATCGTAACTCACCGCGCCCACAACCGCCAAATACAACGGATTTTGCTGCACCAGCGAAGCACCCGAAGCCGCCAGCGAGCGTGTCCGCAAGCCCGATTCCGGAAACCCGACGTTATTCGGCGAAAGCAATCGCTCCACGCCCACAAATGTCCGATTCAGCGTCCATGCGGCTTCCATGCCCAGATGCACACCCAAATTCAACCCCATTTCCTCCACAAACGGCATCCAGACGAAGCGCGGCTCGAAGGCAATCATGCCCATTTGCGTTGCGATATTGTACTCGCTTCGCATAATCACGGGCTGACCGCTCACAAACGCTGTTCCCAGCGTGTCCAGAAGCCGCGTCATACTGCCACCCGTCAGTACATAGCCCAAGCGCAGTTGTAATGCCGTCGAGGTTGAAAGCGGCTGTTGGAACAGTACCCCGCCCGTAACGCCAAAACCACCCGCTGAACGAAAGAGCTTGGTCGAATCGCACACGCACATCGAAAAGCCGGGAAAGACGTTAAAATTAGCATCGTAAAACGGCAGCACGAATGCACCATATACGCCGATACGTGGGTATAACGGCTCTGGTTCTGGTTTTTTATTGGAGACCTGATTTTGGGCAAAACAATTATGCAATAACGCTATAAGAACGGCAAAGGTCATAAAACCTCGCGCCAGAAGGGTCGCAGCACGGTACATCATGGTTGGCATCATGGTTGGTAAATAAGTTGTTGAACATCCACGTAGGTTAAATCGGCGGAAAGATTGACACGGAACTCGCGGGTTTCGCCCAGACCCCGCACCGATACTGCGGCGGTATTGGGTGGGCTGGAGCCGAGATTATGCGCAAACAGCGCCAAATACGTGTAGCCGCACTCCGCAATCTGCACCGTATCCAAACGCGACATATCAAAAAGTCGCACACGGTCTTTGTTGATGATTTTCCGCGCTCCAAGATACAGCGAAATCGTGTCGCCGTCGTCCGCGCTGGCATCCCAAGCCCGCACCACAACTGTTCGGCTGCGCACAATCAGCGTCCCCGATACCTGCGTCGGGCGACCATCAATCTGCGGAGGCACGGTAATTGCCTCTGCATACCGCGTCTGGTCTTCCGCAAGCGGCGCACAAGCAGCGAGACAAGCGACAAGAAAACAAGAAACAAGGAGGAAA
>JAAFHM010000347.1 GCA_013298375.1 Ignavibacteria bacterium
GATGTTTTGCGGTGACTTTGTTGTCCGTTGGTTGTTGTGCGGTTTGGGCAAAAGAAATTACGGTGGTGCTGGCAAGCAGCAACACAAGGTATAATGCGGTTTTCATAGTTGTTGGGGGATAAATACGAAATGCTTCAAACGGTACCGTCGTCTTGGGGAGTTAGACGAAGAGTGCTTGGGATAGGTTGACAAAAAGAAGTTCCGAACAAATCTTGCGAATATGCGGCGAATTACGCAATTTAGTGTTTGGCAATTAAAAAAATGGAGCGACTCTTTTCGCATAACAAACTTTCCAGCAACAAACTTTGTGAGTACTCATGTCAATAGTCGTTGAAATGATGATCGTTATTCTTGCACTCTGTGGAATTGGTGTCTATTACGGCACAAAAATCAACAAAACGGCAGGAAATAAAGCGACAGAAATTGTCCAGAGCCTTGATGAACACTATTCATCATATCTTGAAAAACAAAGAACGTTGCTTTTGATGGAAAATACGACTGAAACAAGCGCCGTCATTCTCAGCGACGATAACATGAAAAATTTTGTTGATGAAGCCTTTTGTGTCTTGAAGCCTGAAATTGATGCGCTTATCGGTCAAATCAATTCTACACGATTTTCCTCTGTGAAAATTACGACACAGCCTCGGTTTTTTCGGAATGTCGCAGCGCTTGCGGAAGCGTTATTTGAAAAGCGCAATCAATCTGGAAGAGCCGCTCCGGCAATAAGCGAAAAAGATGAGGAAAAACTCTACGCCGCCGTGCGCGAAGCAATCCTCGCCGACCTCAAAGAACGGGCATTGAATTGGCGAATCGGAAATATTTGAGATGGGGAATGTGACTTTTTCCGTTACCATGTCTCTTACGAGAAAATCCCTTTTTCTCCCATTTTTTGGATACTGATATGCTTTCCCGCACATTCTTTGTGGTGCTAATACTGATGATTGCGGCGTGTACGCCCGTCGAACCACCACTGCCATTCGAGCCGCCGATGGGTGGCACTCCTGTTCCCGTTCAAGCGGTTTGGAGTGGTAATGACCTTGTTGTAACCAACAACACCGCTTCCGATGTCTATTTTGCTGCATTTCCCGTGCGCCTTCTGCCCGTGATTCTCTGGACTCCGGTGACAAATCCGAACACGACCTTGAAAACTGCAAGCCGCTCCACAGCACGTTTCCCAAGAAGTCGTTTCTCCGCGAATAACCCTGATACGCTTCATTTTTCATGGTGGCATTTGGGAACAAAATTGAGAGATAGTCTCTACAACCCAGACAGTGTGAGGGGTTTCCGCGTTTATCCGTAACAAGGAGTATGCAAAATGCGAAAAAATGTTTTGTACCTCTGCTTGGTACTCACTATGCTTGCAAGTGCGTGTTCCAATGGGCTTTTTCCAAACCAAGACGTGAGAATTTGGGCGGCGGACAGTTCGATATATGTCGAAAACCATAGCCCACGAAGAATCTATACTCTTCACTTTCAAGAATCGCTTTTGCCATTGATTGATTGGTCTGCATCGGTGCCGCAGAAGGATACAGGCGGCATAGTGGCAGGGCAACGCGTTCGTATTCCGCTTGGAAGCACTGATAAAGGCGTACCGATTGTGGTGTTTTATTGGTGGCGGGGCATGGGTGCGAATGGACAAGCCGTTGTTGACAGAATGTCTGAGAGGCGCATTGTACCTTGATTCTGAGATTGATAAGCATCATTCAAAACTGTTCGCCGATGAACACCGACTGTTCATTTACGAACAGTTTTTTTTTTAACAACTTCATTTCAAGCTCTGTAACCCGCACCAATCCTCATTCTTAATTCTTTGGCACGTATCTTTAGGTATCATTGGCAAAGAACAATTTCTGCCACTAATGTTTCGATAACCATGCTCTACAATTATTTCATTATCGCACTCAGAAATCTCCTGCGCCGCAAAGGTATGGCGTTTGTCAATATCTTCGGTCTGGCGCTTGGAATGGCGTGTTGTGTGCTGCTTATGCTGACGGTACGCGAGGAAATGAGTTATGATAATTTTCATCAAAACAACAACCGAATCTATAATCTTTTCCAACGCTCTCAGACAGGCGAAGGTGAGCGAGTTTTTCAATCGCAACCCGTTCCGCTTGCACAGGCTATCAAGGCAGAGATGCCTAATCAAGTGCAGTATGCAAGCCGTTACACAACCAGTAGCCCCACGGCAGTGAAATATAACGGCACGGTATTCCGCCAGTTTCCTTGTTGCGTTGACCCGGATTTTTTCAAAATGTTTTCGTTCCAATTCCTGCAAGGCAACCCTGATGCGGCTTTGAGTGATTTGCGCTCTATCGTTCTCACAAAAGAGGTTGCCGACAAAATGTTTGGAGAAAATGCCCAGGCAATCGGCAAGCAAGTAACTGTGCTGATTGATGGCGAAACCTTGCCATTTACTGTTAGTGGTATTATTGCCGATTTGCCACGAACATCATCCATTGAATTTGATGTTGCCATTCGATTTGAACATACGCCAGACTATAAGGTACAAAACACGCGCTGGGATAATTTCTCCACGAATGTCTTTATCTGCACCAAAGAAAACGTTGCGCAAACATCGGTAGAACAAGCCCTTATCCCCTTTGTCAATACGCATTTTGCCGAAAGTATCAAAGAACGAAAAACGCTTGGCATCAAAGCTGGTGCGGACGGGAGTTATATCAAAGAATGCCTCCAGCCCCTCAGCGATATGCACTTTGGCGCTACTCTCGATCCAAACCGTAATGGCAAAACAAATGTGATTCTGCTTGCAGCGATAGCGGCATTTATTCTCCTTATTGCCTCTATCAATTTTATCAACCTTTCGCTTGCCCGCTCTTTTACTCGCTCGCGTGAGGTTGGCATTCGGAAAACCGTTGGTGCGCGGCGTTCTCAGATTGTTTTGCAGTTTCTGGGCGAGGCAACACTAATCGTTGTTTTTGCAATGATTCTGGGGCTGGTTCTTGCTGAAATACTTCTGCCGATGTTTAATACCGCTCTTGGCACAAAACACGCACTTATTCTACGAAATGGCAAAGAAATTGATGTTATTCAGAATCTTGTATTTTGGGGCGCAGCCATGCTTGCGTTTTTCGTTATTGGTATTTCTGCCGGTGCATATCCTGCTTTTTATGTCTCAAATTTGCAAGCCGCTTCCACGATGAAAAGCCGCGCACAAGGCATCAATCCTTCGCTTCTGAGAAATATTCTTGTTGTGGTGCAGTTTACCCTTGCCGTTGGCTTGATTGCTTGCACACTTGTAACGCGAGAACAAACCACATTCCTTCAAAATAAACCTCTCGGCTTCAACCGCGAATACGTGATGATGATACCAACGGGCGACGGCGCTAATGGGCGCTCCATCATGGAAAAATTCCGCTCCACACTCGGCACCAATCCCAATATTGTGACAATGAGTAGCGCTACAAAGCCCGTCGGACGCGGGCTGGATGGCTCCAATTCAACAAGCCACTCCACGTGGAATTTCAATGGCGGGGAAGTCGGAGCGGATATTTTGGCGGTTAATTTTGGCTATCTCGAAACCATGCAAATACCGCTCCTTGCTGGGCGCACTTTCGATAAATCGCACCAAGCCGACACGTCGGAATCCATCATTGTCAACGAGGCATCGGCACGGCAAATCTGGAATCTCCTTCCCGAACAAGAGCGGAAGCGGCGTTCAGCCAGTGGGGAGTTTTTGGTATCCGCGATGATTGGCGTACAAATTCCGCGCAGCGAACCCAATACTCTTCCCACCGATTTGACCTACGAAGCCCCAATGACAATTATCGGCGTGACGGCAAATTATCATTTTGAATCGCTCCGGCGCGAGATTGCACCTGCCTTGCACGCTGTTTGGAATAATTATCCGGCAAGTTATATTTTTGTTCGCATTCGCTCTGAGAATGTTCCTGAAACGGTAGCTGCTCTGGAAGCCGCATGGAAACTTGCTGCACCCGACACGCCGTGGATTGGTTCGTTTTTGGACGACAATATTGAACGCCTCTACCGCAATCAACGCCGCATCACCAACCTCACGTTTGCTGCATCGGGCATAACGATTGCGCTGTCTTGTATGGGACTCTTTGCGCTTGCTGCTATCATCATTCTGCAACGCACCAAAGAAATCGGCATTCGCAAGGTTCTGGGTGCTTCGGTGCTAGGTTTAATCGGTCTTTTGACCAAAGATTTCCTGAAACTCGTTGCCATTGCAATTGTCATTGCCATTCCAATTTCATGGTATCTCATGGAAAATTGGCTGAAAACGTTTGCTTACAAAATTGAAATGCGCTCGGCGCTTGGCGTTGGAATATTCGTCTTAGCTGGTGTTCTGGCGGTTTGCATCGCATTTTTCACGGTTGCCTTCCAAGCAGCACGGGCAGCGCGGGCAAACCCAGTAGATGCCTTGAAAAGCGAGTAATAATGCGACTTGCAAGGGTGTAGGAAAATTTGCGTGAAAATACAGAGAAAAGTGTAGTTTTGTTGGGAAGTAGCCGTTCGCTGCTTCCCTTTTTTTTCTTTTGCAAATTGTGTTGTATGAAAATTCTTATTATTGAAGATGAAATTTGTGCAGTCAGGCGCATGGAGCAGATGATCAACAGTGCTTTGAAAAAGCGGAATATCGTGCCGATTTATTACGAGTCGTTGGATAGTGTCAATACGGCAATACCATTTCTCAAATCTTTACCTGACATTGATTTGCTTTTTTTAGATATTCAACTTGCCGACGGCTTGAGTTTTGAAATTTTCAATGAAGTGACCATTTCCACTCCCGTTATTTTCACGACGGCATTTGATGAATATGCGATTCGGGCGTTTCAGTTGCATAGCATTGATTATTTGCTGAAGCCTATTGATGAAGCCTTGTTGGAACGCGCCTTGGAGAAGTATTTTCGGATGAAAAATGTCTTTGGCGAACAGCAAGAATCACCAGCGCCAAATCATCATATTTCAGTACTACTCGAAACCATTGCCAAGACGCATAAAACCTACAAATCACGGTTTCTTGTGCAATCCGCCCAATCAATGATGAGCATTCCGACGAGCACGGTTGCCTATTTTTTTAGCGAGCATAAAATCGTTTGGCTTGTTACCATTGATGGCAAAAAATATTCGGTGGACTATACCTTAGAGCAGTTACAAACACTGCTCTCGCCGGATGAATTTTTTCGTTTGAATCGACAATACATTGCCCATCAGCAAGCAATCGTGCGCTTTTCCGCCGACATTTATGGGAAATTGAAAGTGCAGATTCACCCTCAACCTCAAGAGGATGTTATCGTTGGGCGCGAAAAAGCAGGTGCGCTGAAGGATTGGTTAGATCGGTAGTCAGGGCAATCGCATGAAAAAAAAGTTATAGTGCAAAAAGCACTTTTTCAAGATAGTCGTCGTTTCTTGCGGCTTTGCGCTGCTTGATGCGGAGGCTCTTTTTGGTAGAGTTCTCGCGTCGAAGCTG
>JAAFHM010000184.1 GCA_013298375.1 Ignavibacteria bacterium
TTGCCGTTTGCGCGGGTTTTGCTCCACCGTCCGCAAACATTCTGCGAACATCCTTGACGCTTTGATTGATGCCCTCACGGGCATCGCATTTCAACTTGCTGTTCCATAGACCTGACCAGTTACAAATCTCGATTTATACAGTCAAAACGAAGAATGTCTCCATTGGCTGTGCCGATAAGAAGAGCATCGGGCGCAATCGCGCAAAGCGTCGTGATATTAAGGGCTGTACTGTGTTTTTGCTTGGCATTAGAAGGGCAAATAGTTTCAAAGGTTTTCATTTTTGGGTCAAAAACACATAACCCACCGCTAGTCCCAATCCACAATTTCCCCTGCTTATCGCGGTAGAAATCTCGAATAGCATTGCTGGGTAAGCTGTGAGTATTGTTTTTATCAGCACGATAGGCTTGCGAAAATGATTGCGTCTTTTTGTCAAAAACGACGATGCCCGAACCGTTTGTACCAAGCCAAAGCGACTGGGATGCACTATCCTCAGAAATACTTCGCACAGCAGCAGTCGCTTGGAGGTTTTCGGGTAATTTGTAAGGATATGCAGTAAAGCGCTGGGTAAAGGGGTTAAATTGCTGAATACCGCCATCAAGCGTACCAATCCAAAGCATACCTTCCTTGTCCTCATGGAGTGTTTGTACCCAATCTCCTTTGAGTACACCTATCTGATAGGGATGTTTTCGATAGACCGTAAAATTATACCCATCATACCGCGCAAGACCTTCTTGTGTGCCAACCCAAAGAAATCCCTTGTGATCTTGCAATAATGCCAAAGCACTACTTTGCGGAAGCCCATGCTCAAGAGAAAGATGCTCGAACCGTTTGGAGGGTTGAGCAAATAGCATATTCATGGTGGACAAAAGCAAGCATGAAACGACAAAAATCCATGATGCATACATTGATTTCTGGGCAATGGTTCGGTAAGTGTTTGGTGTCGGATAAAAGTCAATCGCTATTCCTAGAAATTTCTCTGAAATTAACAATTATTAACCAAAATATTCCCGAAAAAAGATTGTTTGCCGAAAGTGAGCAAAAAAACCGACCTCCTTTATGCTGTGCAATGGCAAAAAATGTGGGTAAAAAAGCGCCTTGGTCGACTACCTTACGTTGCAAAGTCGACTACCTTACGTTGCAAAGTCGACTACCTTACGTTGCAAAGTCGACTACCTTACGTTGCAAAGTCGACTACCTTACGTTGCAAGCGCCTCTGCAAGATTTGGAAAATCAATGGTTTATATGTGGAAAACTCGCTAATATTATTAAAAGTCTTAAGACTTTTAATATTCTTAAGTGCGCAAGAGAACATTTTAGCGCCCCCAAGGGCGATAAAATGTTCTCTTGCAAAAGATTGTACAAATATACCACCAACTAATCGCCATAAAATCGCCAACTAACAACAATTCTTTTGCACATTGTTCGTAAAAAATGTAGATTCGTAGTAATACTTTTATGCCCAAACAACCAAGAAATGAAGCAACCGCCTAATCTTCACGATAGACGACCGCAAAGACCGAAATAAACCATGGACATCCGCCACATTCAAGAAGATTTATACCCACGCATTTTTTTCCATGCAGAAACCCTTCTGCCGGAGTTTCTATTGTGTCGAAATTCAAAAGGCTACTCCGCAACAGGAGGGAACGGTTTGGACGGCTCTCAGGGCAAAGGAGCGGGCAAAATCAATTATCTTGCAACGAGTCCAGCAGTGCTTTTTGACAATCGGTCGGGAATTACCCGAAACGTCATCAAGTATATTCAAGAACGAGAGCATTTGCCGTCGTATATTGATGCGCTCCGATATTGCGCAAAGGCTGTTGGGTACACGCTTTCCGACGATATACTCAAAAGGTCTTCTGAACAAGGGCAGCATGAAATCGAACTTGACCAGCAAAAGCGACAAGCGTTTGAAGAAGTACAGCGACTTTTCGTGCAACATTTATGGAGTAACAAAGAAAACCGCGCTTTTACCTACTTGCAACAACGAGGATATTCTAACGATGATATTCGTGCTATGAACGCTGGGTGCGCATTACCCTTGCCCCACATTCAACAGCATTTGCGCTCAAGTGGATATACGGATGAAGTTATAACAGCACTAGGGCTACAAAGTGCTGTTCCAGACCATAGTGAAGCGGGTAAGTGGCACCGGATTGGTGAAACCTATTGTGTCAGTTTTCCGATTCGAGACAGTATTGGGCGGATGCAAGGTTTTATTATTCGTTCCGATGAAGTTTTCTACGATGAGGCAGGAAAGGAGCGGTTTCCAAAGTATGTTTTTACCAAAAATCTGAGTAAAGCTACACCAATTGGGTTTAATCATACTCTTGCAAATAGCCATCTCATTGCCGTTGAAGGTATTGTTGATGCCCTATTTCTCCAAGCACGGGGGTTTCCGAATGTGATTGCTGTGGGTGGGAAACATTTCACCGACGAGCAGATTCAAACGCTTGAACGCTATCGTATTCGCTCATTGACGCTATGTTTCGACAATGATAGCGCCGGAAAAAGTGGTACTGCCGAAACGATTGAGAAAATTCGTCGCCAAAGTTTTTCTCACGATTCGTTAGAAAATTCGCGGGCAAGATGGAATCTTTACGTCTGTCGTGCTGAAGCCTTTAAGACAGCAAAAGACCCTGATGAATTTGTCCGAATGTTCGGCAATGAGGCATTTGCCAATATTGTAGAAAAGCAGATTGATTCCGCCGAGCAATTTATGGCGGCGTATATCGCTCAAAATGCCGGAATGCTCCGCGATGATTTTTACTCTCCAAAACAACGTGATGAAGGTTTGGAGAGGTGTTGGAGCTATCTGCGGTACTGCCCTTCCCCATTTCAACAGCATGATTTTACCCAAGAATTTAGTAAGCAAACAGGCTTAGATGCTACTATTTTGGCAAATGCGGGAAATCTTGCCATTGAGTTTGAGCATCGTGCTGCCGAGCGCACACGGCTCACTCAGGCGTTATCCGACGCTCACACGGCACTCCGAAGCGGCACCGACCCAACGCATATTCGAGCAGAGCTGCAACATAAACTCCAACGAATTGATACCATTCGCACGTCCGTCCCTCCGTACAGCATGGAAACGTTTTTGAGCGAGATTGGACACACGCCCGATGGTCTCAAAACAGGCTATCCGGAGCTTGATGAAACACTCTGTTTGTCGCAAAATGGTATCACGATTATTGCGGCACGTCCTTCGCATGGTAAAACCTCATTCAAAATGAATCTATTGCTCAATCTCATTCGGCAGTATCCTGAGCGAACATTTGCCTTTTTTTCTTATGAAGAGCCGGTAAAAATCATTACGCTCAAACTTCTCAATATTCTTGCCGGAGTACGATTTCAAGGGCAGCAGCTTTCGGATTTAATTGGATATTTACGGCATCAGCATATTGCCGTTCATCCAACAAATATGAATGGTAAAGCGAGTATTGAGGCTATTGAGCAAGCAAAAGCAACGTTGGGAATGTATCTTGAAACAGGGCGTTTGGTGCTTGCAGGCGAGCGTTACTCGCCAAAGGCTATTCGCCAAATGGTGACTGAATTGCAAAACTCTGCCACTGTTGGCGGGGTTTTTGTGGATTATGTTCAGAAAATTAAACCGGAAGGAAAATTTTCTACACGGCAGTTAGAATTGCAGGATGTGTCGGCACAACTCCACGGAATAGCGGTGGATATGCACGTTCCCATGATTGTTGGTGCGCAATTTAACCGTGAAGTTCGCACAGAATCTGATGTCCGTGATGATTGTCTGCGCGAAGCGGGAGATTTGGAACAAGATGCAAACCTTGTTCTGGCTCTCTGGAATCCAGCGAAAACAGACTCCGACGATACCAAAAATTCCTCAATAAACACGGCTTCGCAAGCCGATATTCGGCGTGTGGAACTCAAAGTTAAAACACTCAAAAATCGTGATGGCGCAGTGAACCTCAAAGGTGTGCCACTGCTCTACGATATGCCGCTTTCGACGATACGCAGCGCACGATAATACACAACAATTTTTGTCATAAACTTCGTTCATTATGCCACGAATTATCGGAAAATTGACATTGTACGACCTTGAAGAACTCAGCAATCTTCTGGGGATGAATAAAAAAAGTTTGCTGGAGCGCTATATCCGTACCGGGCTTATCAAAGCAAAGAAATTTGGCGTGAAATGGTATGTTACCGAAGGCGCATTGCAGGAGTATTTTGCAATGCCGGATAATAAAAAAGAACCAATCGTATAACAATTACGCCTACCCGAAAACCTCAATATTGCTTCGTCTATGCCAAGAACTGTATCTCGAAAAAAAACTCCATCACCCCGTGCCGCAGTGTCGCTGCTTGATTCAGAGGGTATTGATAATTTGGGAAATCAAACCACATTATTGAACTATATTCTTGAGTGCGAAGGAATTGGGCTTCACGATGCTTTTCTTCAAGTTCAGGTGCGCATTTCCGAAAAACGCCAGGACGCGGGGCATCAAGATATGCTCAAGCAAAGCGGTATAATTTTTTCTACATCAAGCGGAGAAGAGACCTATTTTGCACAGGGAATTCCAGAAGTATTAGAGAATACAGAAGTTACAAAACAGGAAATTGTCGAGGCACTACAAAAAAATGGCATAACCAATACTTCGGCGCTCGTGTTGCAAAAACGCATTGAAGTTAGCATGAATAAACGCGATGTGCAGGGTGTATGCACTATTCTCGGCATTCATCCTACAAAAACAGCGCAAAGCGCATTAGCGGAGCATTTTCGGGAGGAGATTTGGCGCGAAAAGGTACAAATCCGCTATACGAATATTCCCGAAAACGTGAGCGCAGAATTTGAACGAGTGATTATTGCCCTTATTGAGCAGCATATCGCATTATTTCTCAAAAATGAGCAATCTTCTACAAAATCTCGAAAACGCAAGCCCTATAAACACAATATTTCTCATGCTTCATTGCCATTTACCGATAATGTCCTTCCTGATATTCCCACACCCGAAAAAAGCTATGCGAGTGGCGGGCGGCACGTAGCAATTCACCTCGAAAAAAGCCAATTTGGTCGTACCCAGCCTGACCCGATGTCGTTGACAACCGTTATACACGATGCCGAAGTTTTGCAACAAGCGCAAGAACACAATATTGAATTGATTGGTATTGATCCGTCGTGGAATGGTTTTCGCGCTATTGCTGCCCTCCAGAAAGCCCTAACACGGCAGGGTTACCGCCCGGAACCAGAGTTTATTGATATTATTGATGATGAAGAAATAGCAACTTCACAAGGAATGGTTGTGCGGCGCATTGTGCGGCGTGTGCCGAATCCGATGTATAATGACGAGATAAACACCATTCGTCGTGCTTTTAAGTATCAAGAGGGATTGCCCCGCCTTATCTACAAGTCGTGGACGGAATATTATGAAGATTTTGGAGTGCCGAAATATGAGACAGAGCGAGGGAAAGTGGAATACAACGGTAAAATCAAATTAGAAGCAGAGGAATCGTTAGCTTCATTAGTGAAAAATGCTTTTGTTTGGAATTATATTCGTGTTAGAAACGCAAAAACACCACAAGAAATTCGTGAGGATGTAACGGCATACGCCCCCCTTATTGCGGCGGTTCAGGTTGTGCGAAATGAAATCACCAAAGAACTAGAATACATTGAAATCATTCCTTCACCAGTCATTGTTGACCAAGTTTCTACGCATTTTCTCATTTACCCGTCGGATTTAGAAGACCAAGTTTTCCGTGCGCTTAATGCAAAGGGAAAAGGTAGGCCGCCGCGTTACCAACTACTTTTTGTCAAATGGCTGTATTTGCGGGCAAAAGAAAATGGCTTGCGACCATTCTCGAATACATATCGTGAATTGGGGCGTATTTTGCGGATGGATGCTTGGATTGATACGCGCCAAGACAAGCGTGTGCGAGATTCGTTGGAAAAATGCTTTACGGTTGCGCTGAATCTGCATCTTGTTTTGAGTATCGATCGTTCAAATGATCGTTTTACCTTCTATCTGAATCCCGAAAAATTTCGCCGAAAAGCACTACAAGAAAAAGACGGGCAAGTGCGAGAAACATCGTAGTTTTTCCACTAAATCATGGACTGAAGTGCCGATATTTTTCGTATTTTTGTACACTTCAATAGCCAAATACCATGTTTATTTACATTCCAATTTCTTCATGCGTACAAAACAACCAGCAGCGGTAAGTTCATCAAAAATCATTGCCGTCGTAAATAATAAGGGCGGCGTTGGTAAAACCACAGCAACGGTGCATATCGGCTGCGCACTCGCCTCATTGGGCAAGCGCGTATTGTGTGTTGATATGGACACACAAGCAAATTTGGCTCAAAACTTCTTTTCCCGAAAATTTGTCAATTCTTCCATCAAAGCCGTGCAGAATGGTACTCCATTGCCACCGGAGCATCATTCATCGGGTGTGGATGTTCTGACGCTATCCTTTTTTGAGGCAAATGAAGAAGGGTACAAGCAAGCGATCCACGCCTTTGCTGGGCAGTATGAATATATTCTTATTGACTCCCCACCTTCGTTAGAAAATCGCACTATTTCTGCTCTCAAATCATCATCGTATATTTTGATTCCTACCGAAGCCGAGCAGTTTGCCTTTTCGGGAATTTCTAATCTTTTGCAATTAGCAGCTACTTACAATCTGCAAGTATTGGGGGTGTTTATCAATAAATACGATCCCAAAAAGCAAGTACATAAAGCATTTCGTTCATTTATTGCCGACCAATTCTCGCAATTCTTTCTGCACGATAGTATTCCAACAAGCACGGTCTTCCCAAACGCTCAAGCAGAAAACAAGACAGGATTTGAGTTCTACTCCCTAAAAAAGCCTAATGCAGCATTGGAAGCATACCAGGCTATCGCAAAATCAATTATCGAAGCATAAGGACAACACTATGGCACGCAAACTCAGTATTGATGTTTCGGCAGATGTAGAAGTCATTCCTGCGCAATACCGCAATGGTACAGCGCTTTCGGAAGTAAAAAAGGTTTCGCCTGCACTTCTTCGGGCAAACAAAAAAAACAAGGAATATTTTGTCGAAGAGACCGATGAATATTTTACTAATCTTCGTGATGATGTGCGCCGACGGGGAATTATTGTCCCTTTGATTGCACGTCAGGACGGGACACTCTTGGCAGGGCATAATCGCCTTCAAATTGCCCAAGAATTAAAGCTGACACAAGTTCCGGTGCAGTATGTTCAGGAGGATTTGAATGAAGAGCGTGAGCGGGAATTTATTATCAAGGACAATCTTTTTCGTCGTCAATTAGACACGCAAGAGTGGGTAGATCTCTACCGTAGGCTATACCCGGATTTCGAGGCAGTTTTCCTCAACACTGCTACAAAAGCCACAAGTGGAAGAAAAAAAGCCGCAGATAAACGCTTGACCATTAGCACAATTGCCGAAGAAACAGGACAAAAATATGACACCGTAAAAACGCAGATTCGCCGCGCCCGTGAGACGGCAAACGTGTCATCAAAAGGAAAGAAACCACAAAAAGGGTTCACTGAACCCTTTTTAAGTAATCCCGAAATAATTGAACAAAAACGAACCGATAAAGAATTACGAAATGCCGTAAAACTCATTGTGGAAAATTTAGAAAATGCCAGTCCATCGGTGCAATTGGATATTCGGAAGCGGCTGCTAAGATTCTTCAAATAGAATTCTTTCACTGAAAGATATTGAAATACCAATACCGCTTATCGAGTTTGATAGATGTAGTTTTATCCATTTT
The DNA here is from genome assembly GCA_013298375.1 of Ignavibacteria bacterium. Taxonomy (GTDB): domain Bacteria; phylum Bacteroidota; class Ignavibacteria; order Kapaibacteriales; family UBA4661; genus PH2015. The sequence goes on from JAAFHM010000184.1 coordinate 7,743, forward strand.
GTTATGTCATCGGTGATGAAAAAACGTCATATACATACCGAGAAGTGTGTAGAGAATTCCAAAAATAAGCGGGATAAATTTCTCTAAATTCGTCAGAGGTACATACAAACTCGGGTCGTTGCCTTCGCCAAGTTTTTTCCATTCTGCAACCCAATACGGACTGGCTGGCAAACGCTTTTCTAAATCCCCAACAACCTGATATTTCGCGGTGTTCAGTTGCCGATAGGATTGCAACAAAAACCACCAGACGTAACACATCACAATCACCCCACCAAGCGGCAACCAGATAAGCCACGCTGGTTCAATGAGTTCAATTTTTTGAAACGCAAAGCCCACTGCGCCGAGAATAGTGGTGTGGAGCGAAAGAAAAAACACATTCGCCAAATTGCGTCGTGCGCTTACGCGGTCTGCCATTTCGACGTAGATTTTGTACTGCTCCAAAACGTGATTCTGCAATAGCTGAGTATTTTTGGAGTATTCGTGGTCGGGTGGAAATTCATTCCAGAGATTGTCGGTCATGGCATAATTCCTAGGTGAGTTGATGAATTGCTTGAATTATTGAGGATGTTTGCCATTTAACAACAGCATCAGCATTATTCTTTACAAATGCAGAAGTCCTTTCGCTTCCCCAGGGTTCGATTGCGATAATTGGCTTGGGGTACATAAAGCCGTGTTTGGCTATCGCAATTTCTTTATCAATCCATTTGGAATAAGACGCATAAACGCCAGCTAGTACGAGAACACAGGATGACTGGGCAATTTGTACTTTTATAGCTTCAGCAAGTAGTTGTTGGTTTGGTGCATTGTGTATTGGGTTATATTTATCAACAGAAAAATTTCTGAACGAGAAATATGGGTCGGCTTTTAATAAAGCAACCAATCTATTGTATTCATTATGGTACGTCCAAGAGTGGCTAATGAAGAGATGTTTTGTTTGAATCATGGCGTTATTCCTCGTGTTTGTGCTGTTTTGCCACTAAAATTACACCAAAATTAACCAATATCAAAAAATGCTTTCAAGCAAGGTAGGGCAATCGCATGAAAAAGGTAGGAAAAAGGGCTGATAATACGGAAATTTGTTCTTCTAGCCAAGCACTATTTCATCATTATTTTCGCTCTTTCTCATGCCGAAACTCTCACTCCAAGAAGCC
>JAAFHM010000635.1 GCA_013298375.1 Ignavibacteria bacterium
TGCGGGCAGTAAGCTACGGCGTGATGTACTTGGCAGGCGAAGTCGCCGGAACACAAGCGGTAATCCATACGTCGCTTTATTACTCCTGGTTCAACGCTATTTCCTTTACCGTGCTTGTGGTATTGGTCATCTATAACTTCTTTATCTTCGCCACTGTTCGCCAGATGTCGTATTTGCTATATGTTCTTTATGGTATAGCGATAGCCGTGTTTTTTTCGTATCAAAAAGGATATGTATTTTTGCTGGTGGGCGATAGCATGGCTTCGTGGCTCTACAGCGTTCCGATGATGCCGAATATTCTGGTCTTGCTGCCCGCGATGTTGATATGCCTTTTTGCCGCATCCTTCCTCCACACCCACGAGATTCTTCCGCATTGGCACAAGGCATTGATGGGGCTGGTGATACTCTTTGCAGCGATTATGCTGGTGGGAAGCCTCACGGGATTGAGTATTGCGCGGAAAGCACTTTCCTTTTTAGTGATGGCTTCGTCGCTCACAACGCTCGTTTGCGGCATACTTGCGCTCCGCAAAGGCTATGCTCCGGCACGGTATTATCTCATCGGTTGGGGAACGTGGCTCACGGCAACGATTATCTATGCGCTTTTGGTGGAGCGGGTGTTACCGACAACGCGCTTTATTGAAATTGTTTTACAGCTCGGCGCGGCTTCTGAAGCGGTCTTGATGTCTTTTGCCCTTGGCGACCGCATCAATCTTTTGCAACGCAATCTTGCCAAAGAGCGCCAGCAACGCGCACTTTCGGAGCGCGAACGAGAATTGGAGCATATCCGCATCGAAGAACTGGAAAAAGCCAATCAGCAAATACGAGAGCAACGCGATACCATCACCGATTACAATCTGAATATTGAAGCCGCTAATCTGGAATTACATCATATCAACGAACAACTCACCCAGCAACAGCGACTTTTGGAGCAGCGAAGCCAAGAGATTGAGAAAATGAATGTGCAGTTGCAACAGCAAAACACGCAGCTATACTCGCTCAATGAAGAGAAAAACGAATTTCTCGGTATTGCCGCTCATGACCTCAAAAATCCGCTTACGGGCTTGCGTGGAATGCTGGAAATTTTTAATTCCGACGATGATTTACCGAAAGAATATCGTAAAAAAATGGGTGTCGTCATGCGGCAGTCCGTTGACCGAATGTTCGAGATTGTGAGTAAATTTTTGGATGTTAATGCCATTGAGCAAGGCTCTATCAAGCCCAACGGGGAAATGCTTGTGCTGATGCCGCTTGTGCAGTCGGTGGTCGGCAATTACGCGCTTCCGGCAGCTGATAAGCATATTCGTTTGAGTGTTAATGGTGCTGAAGATGCGGAATGTTTTGCCGACAAACACCTCACCTTGCAAGTACTGGATAACCTCATATCGAACGCCGTTAAATACTCGTCCTTCGGCTCTCCCGTGCGCGTGTCCGTGCAAACAGCTCTCTCGTCGGAACTTCAGGAATTATCAGCAAAACAGCACATTGCCGAAATTACGTCGCCACATATTTTCGTCATTGTTCACGATAGCGGACCGGGAATCACATCGGATGACCGCAAAAAACTCTTCCGCAAATTTACGCGCCTCTCGGCAAAGCCCACCGGTGGCGAGCATTCAACGGGGCTTGGGCTATCTATCGCTAAACGCCTCGTCGAGGCGATGCACGGCAATATTTGGTGCCTCTCTGAAGGCAGTAATGGTGCGGTATTTGTACTTGCTCTACCGATAAAGGACTGGCGGCGCTCCGGTCAAATGTAATGCTCTTCTTTTCCTCGTGTGTATTTTTTTCTTGCAGGAACGAAACTTTTACCATAATTTTATCGTAAAATTACGATAAACGATTTAGAGAAAAAAACTTTTACGCAGAGTACCATGACACGAACGAAAAATGACCTTTTTCTGCCCGACGAAATGCGTCTGTCAGAATTCGCCAAAGCACTTGCGCACCCTGCTCGCATCGCCATCTTGAAAATGCTTGCCGAAAAAAATAGCTGTATTTGCGGGGAAATTGTTGATGAGTTGCCGCTTGCACAGGCAACCGTTTCACAGCATTTGAAGGAATTGAAAAATGTTGGGTTGATTAAAGGCGAAATTGATGGACCGAAGGTTTGTTACTGCCTCAATACCGATGGAATAGCGGAATTACGCGGTCTTTGGGCAAATCTTGAGCAAAAAGTTACGGCAAAGATCTGTTGTTAAACAACACTTTTATCATCTACTTTCGGATACTATTATGACTATCAGTTTTGTCCAAAATCACGACGAAGCAAGTGTTTATCAACTCTTACAAGATAGCGCTCTGCCGACGCAGGATTTAACCGCAGAGCATTTCAGGCACTTTTTTGTGATGAAAGAAGAAGGTGAAATTCTCGGTGTGGCAGGAGTAGAGCGCCTGAGCGCACAGCGCGGGCTTATGCGCTCCATCGCCGTCAAACCCGAATATCGTGGTAAGCAGATTGCGACACAATTATACCACGCCGCCGAAGAACACGCTTGTTCGATGGGGATGCGCGAAGTCTATGCGCTCACAACCACGATAGAGCCTTGGCTCACGCGGCTTGGATTCGAGCGCATTGAGCGGGACAATGCCCCTGATGATATTCGCCAAACATCGGAGTTTAGCGCATTATGTCCGGCTTCTGCTGCCATTTTGCGAAAAACACTCCGCGTACTGTCCGAAGAAAAACCGCATTTGTATGTCTGCGCATAACCTCGCAGAGGCTCGTCAATACTGATTTTCCAGAGCATTTTTATCATTCCCTGCCTTGTGATTCCACGCAACGGCACGGTAGTTTATTACCCTATTTTTTTATTGCTATGCACACTTCCACTACCATCCCATTCATCCCTA
>JAAFHM010000043.1:0-3188 GCA_013298375.1 Ignavibacteria bacterium
CACTAGCAGTGCTGGAAATGGGAGCGCTGGAACACTAGCAATGTACGGCTCTTCTCCTGGCACATCCCCGCGCCCGTTTGTCTTCGCCGATACTGTTGTTCAAACGGTCATTCAGCGTGTCGTGGTCGTGCAATCGCCCGCAATATCAAGTCTGAGTGATACCCACGATGCCCCAGCAATTCCAGCACCAGCGAAAGAGAGTTTCTCTAGCATCGCCGAGCTAGAATCGGCTATTGCTTCTATCACAACACCTCATCCAGTAACGATGGTAGATTCGGCAAAGCCCTCTGTTGTAGCGCCTTTGGAACGCACCGCCCCACCACAGACAGCACCACTTTTTGGTCTCACCGTTGGCGCACGAGGCATGGTATCGCGCTCCCTTATTTGGGCAAGCGTTCCGGCAAAAGAAACCTTCCCCACCAACGCGGCGTTGTATGCGCTTTACAGCCTTTCGGCGCAGCACAGCATTGGCGTTGAGTTTGGGCAGGAGTCGTTTTTCCAACGGTATTATTTCACCAATCCGCAAGGCGTTGAATTTCGCGTGGAGCAGCATCCAACCTTGGTTTGGGGCGGCGTGGCGTATCGCTACACGATGCTTCCCGAAAGTACGTTCACACCCTTCGCACACGTAGTCGCGGGCGCAACGCAGATAGGCGCTCTGGGGCGCGGGATGGTGGGTGTGAGCTATGCGCCGGACGCACGAACGCAATTCTACCTCGGCGCTGAGGCGAGCAGCCTCTTCTACCAAAGCGACGGCGCGTGGTTTATGAGTCCGAAACTTGGCGTAAGCTATGGTGTTTCCCTGAAATTCTAAATCTTTTTCACGTTTTCTTCTTCAAAACTATGATACAGCGTTTTCTTTCCGTAACCAGTTTTTGTGCGGCATTGGCACTCCTCCTATTCTCCTGCCGCCAGCCGATTGACCTTGATGTTGACCGTTCAGTTGTGGCGACCAATTTACCGGAGATTACTGATTTTTCACCGAAAGTCGTCAGAAATGGCGACAGAATTATGATCACAGGAAAAAACTTTGTGAATGTCAAAAAAGTGATGCTTGATACACTGGTGCTTGATTCCATTATCATCGAAAACCGAGGTCGAATGACTGCTCGCGTTCTCAATCAAGCATCACAGGGAACTATCAGAATGTCTCGTGCCTACAAAATATCGGTCTTTACGCCTATCGGTGTCGCAGAATCTCGACAAAAAATTGCCCTATCTGACTATAGTATTACGGGATTTATTAGTTTCAATGAACAACCCTTGGATAGTGTCATAATCATAGCAACATATACCACAAAAAGTTTGGTGACACAAACACTAACCGGTCACGGTATCAATATGAAATCTTCCGGCTTCTATGATATTTGGATACCAAATATAAATTCAGGATCGTTTAACGTTCCGAATGGAGCAGACTTTACTGTTCGCCCCTTTTTAAGTGGTTATGCATTTTCTCCTTCCGAACAGACCGTAACATTTCAAAATCAACAAGGAGTAGGAGGGACAGAATTTAAAGCATCAAAAGTACCTGCCGACAAGATGCCAGAATTTACGTCTATTACCCCAAGCACAGGATACTCTTTTAGTGGTAGTGCGGAAACAGGTACATTGATAGAATTGCGTGGAAAAGGCTTCACGGGGCTTCGGAAAATTATGATTGGGATTCCCTATCAGATTCCGGGGACTCAAAGCGTCACTGTAGGATATACAGAGGCAACAGAGTTTACCATGAAAAGCGATGGCGAATTATCCGTGAGAATTCCCCGATTCGACCGCACTAAAGCACTCTCCGGCAGAACCTACACCAACTGCCAAATCTATCTTCTCCGCGACGACGCTTCAATCCTCGCACCGCAGCGCATTAGCATTACCTACATCTAAAAATCGGTACATCAACAAAAAGCAACAGCCGCCTTGTTTCGATGAAGCAAGGCGGCTGCGCATTTTCTATAATCGGAAGAATTTACTTCGCTTCGACAAACTCCAACGAAGCAGAGTTCATGCAATAGCGCATACCTGTTGGCTTTGGACCGTCATCAAAAACGTGTCCCAAATGCGCATCGCAACGAGCGCAAAGCGATTCGGTACGCACCATGCCCAAGGAACGGTCTGTCTCATTGCGCACAACTTCGGGCGAAAGTGGCTGCCAAAAGCTGGGCCAGCCTGTGCCGGAATCAAATTTTGTATCGGAACTGAAGAGTTCCAGCCCGCAGTTCGAGCATTTGTACACGCCTTTGCGATGATTATCCCAGTATTTGCCTGTAAAAGCGCGTTCGGTGCCTTTTTCACGGGTCACATGGTACTGCTCAGGAGTCAACTGTTTACGCCATTCAGCTTCGGGTTTGACGACTTTGGTCATAGTGGTAGTACCTTTCTTGGGTTGAGATGGCTGCTCGGCAGCATCGTTAGTTTTTCCAGTGCCTTTTTCATCTGCTTTTTTCTCTCCGGCACTGCTGTTACACGCCAGCAATGCCAGCAACAACGCACCCGAAAGTAAGCAAGAGCGAAAAAGGTGTTTTTGAGGTGAACGCATAGTTGGGAAATTTATTGTGGATGAGGAAATACGGTATCCTGAACGTTATTTTTTGTCAGGAGCAGGAGCTTCTGCTTTTTTCTTTTTCTCTGCCTCTTCTTGTGAGCGTTTGTCGGTGATGATGATAAACTTATTAAACTCATTCGGAATTTTCTTCACATCTTCGCTAAAAATAGAACGTCCGCTATTTTCCACCAGCGCACAATGAATCTTGTTGGTGAACAAGCCAATACCAACAATCGCCTTGGGATTTCCGGGCGTAAAGGGCTTTTCGCCACGCAAAATCAGCACGTCGCCATAGAGTTCAATCGGAAGTTCATGCGCAAAGCGGTCTTGCAAGCGCTCGTATTCTTTGCCTAAGAGTGTCTGCAACCGTGTCTGAATTTTCGGCTCTTGCTTCAGAAGCTCGGAGGGCATCTGCCCGATGTATTGCTTCAGCGAAGAAACAGAGGCTTCTTGGGCATTGAGGTTGGTGCCGAGGCAGTTCAGGAGTGACAAAACCATTACACAAACGCTGAGAAAGGAACGTTGCACCATAATTGCGCTCATAACGAGTGAAGTAAGAAGAAAATTCTGTGATTTGCTGTAAGATACGAGGAGTGCGGGAAAAAGTTTAATTTCTACGGAAACTTAGCAAAAGTTTTCCTACAAA
>JAAFHM010000043.1:3198-16404 GCA_013298375.1 Ignavibacteria bacterium
TTATTTGCCCCTTGAGGTTATTGATGATTTGGAGAGAGAACGATATTTCCGGCAAGTCCACCATTACTGGTCTATCGGCGTTTCCACGCGCACCTCGACGGTACGACTCAAAAAGCGTCCCTCTGGTATTTCATTCGGGTAAATGATCATTTTCGCGCCGACTCCTCTTGCCGTAGTTTGCTGCGACGGTACTAGGTTCGATACGCTGCGGGCGCGTCCTTCGGAAAGACGCTGATTCACGTCTGCACTGCCCAATTTATCGGTAAAACCCGACACTTGGACGGTGGAATTTGGCTTCACATTCGGTAGCACCAAACCTTTAATAATCCGTGCATTTTCCGGTCCAACCTCAGGGCTGTCAAAGTCAAACAAAATAAGACGATAGGTGTCAATTTCTTTATCTTTAATCCGCAAACTCCGCTTTTTCCGAATCGTTATCTGCTCAACAGGAATAGAGCCAACAGGCATTGCTGTGCGCCCTTCGGAATCAATCACCTCGTAGCTAAATTGCATTTTATCTTCGGTGCGCGGAATCGTTGATTGCTCGCGGGCGGTATTCCATTCTACAATGGGGTCGAGGGCGCTCAGTGCGGTAAATTGCTTGAGTGTACGGTCGTTTTGGAATGCGCGGAGTGTTGATTTTGCCACGCCCGCCTCCGCCTGAACGGTCGTTTTGAAACGAATCACCGGAGCCGAAGGAACAAGCAAGGTGTCATAGACCAAGGACGGCTGCATGATTTCCCACGATGCTGATGCAATCTCAACACGACGGTTTTCCTCAATACCAAGCGAATCCTTAGAATTGGTTGGCTTTTCGGGTAGATTTCGCTCACGAAGCTCCATGCGCGTCGAATCAATACCCCACGTCCGGCGAATGTATTGCCGGACTTCCTCTGCCCGACTGCGCGAGAGCGCAAGATTCCCTGCTTCGCTGGGACTGCTATTGTCGTTGCAGCCTGTTATCGTAATTTTTGTTTTCGGATACTCCTGCAAACGCTTCCCGATGATATTCAGCACATCGTAATACACACGCATAGCATCGGCATTGAAGAATTTATTTTCGCTAAATGCTGTCGCTTCATCACCATTCAAGCGGTGATACCGTGCGGGCATCACGCTGGAATTGTAATCAAAAAAGATGTACGGCAAAAGCGGATACATCTGCCGCGAAACAAATTCCTCCACCTTGATTTGTACAAGCGGAACTTCTGTGCCGGAAGTGTCGGTGGTAAATGCCGCAATCGTTGCATCCACGGCGACAACAGGCTTTGGTGGGGGTGGCGGCGGAGGTGGGGGCGGCGGCGGCAAGGGCGGAAGCGCGTAGCGCAGACTCACACCGCCACGTAATTGGTTCAGATTCCATGCGGTATTTGCCACAATGGGCGTTAAACCCAGCGCATAAAAAATCTCCGGCGTTATTGCCAACGAACCGAGTTGAATATCATAGCCAACACCCGCAGTAATGCTAGTATGCAAGGTTTGTGCTTGGGGAATTTCCTGTGTTGGAATGACGTTGCGTTCGCGCTGAATATTATTGAACACCACGCTTGAGGGTGTTGTTTCGACTGGTGTGAGGCTTAAAATAGTCTCTTTTTGGCTAAAGGTCTTTTGGAGTATCAATCCCAAGCGCAAGCCCGCATAAAACCTTAATCCCTTAATGCCTTCGCCAGAAAAAGGATGAATCACGGCAAGTGGCTCAATGCCAAGCGATGCGAGATTTGCTTGAATTTCGCGTCCCAGAATTGCATCATAAAACGTCACCGATGCACCGTCGGTGCTTAACGAGGCAATCCGCTGCTTTTCTTGTGCTTGCAAAACACCGCTATTGCCCGCATAGCTCAGGCGCAAGCCCGCACTCAGGAAATTCGATAACGGATATTCCAGCAACCCTCCAAGCGTCAGACCAACACTAGAGCCGCCGCTAAACAAGACTCCATCGCCCGTGCGCCCGGCAGGAATGCCCGGCAATTCAGCAAAGTTGGCGAAATGCTGGTTCAGCACACCGCCCACAAAGCCGCCTATTCTCAAGGTTCTTGAGGAATCGGTCTGAGCCGAAAGTCTATGGGAAACGAAGAATCCCCAAACAGCAAAAGCAATCACGAGTTTCGTCTTCATGCTTATCTTCTTCATACATCTATTTCCTTGAATTTCAATATCTTACTCAATAATCACGGGTGTTTCGACGCGAACTTCCACAGAGCGATTGTAGATGCGCCCTTCCGGTGTCTCATTCGTGTATTGTGGGCGCGTACCGCCAACACCACGCGCTTGCGTGTCCCGCCATTTGATGTAATCGGCAACCGATTTTGCGCGCCCAGACGAAAGTTTCATATTTACATCGGGGTTGCCCAATTTGTCGGTAAAGCCCGTAATATCAATTTTTGAGCCGTTTTTGAGATTATCCAAAATAAACGAGTTGATAATACGCGAGTTGTTTGCACCGACCGAAGGGCTGTTGAAATCAAACAAAATAAGGCGATAAATAGCAAGCTGTTTGTCCACGTTGCCCGCTTCGCGCTTCTTCTTGACCGTCACCAGTTCCACCGGAATCGAACCAACCGGATGGGCTTCCTCGCCCTTTTTATCGGTCACATCCAACCCAAATTTGAGCGCATCCGGCGTACTTGGCGCAGAGCCTTGGTCGGCGATGGTGTTCCAATCAATAATCGGATTCCAATCCAGCGTAGAGTCGGGCTTGCCGGGCATGGAGAAGAGTTTCAATGAGCGTTCACCTTGCTTCACATTCAATGCTGTTTTTGCTACGCCGTCGTCGGCTTTGATATTCATACGGAAACGAATCGTCGGTGGTTCAGGAATGTTGATGGTATCGTTCACCAACACGGGTTTCAAAACATCCCACACATCGGAATAAATCTCTACGCGGCGATTTTCCTCAATACCAAGCGAATCGCGTGATTTAGTCGGCTTTTCTGGCAAATTCCGCGCTTGCAATGTTACCCGCGAAGAATCCACGCCCCAAATGTCTATCAAATAGCGCCGAACCTCGTCGGCACGGCGATACGAAAGCTGGATATTGCTATTTTCCAGACCGACATTATTGTTGCAGCCCACGAGTTGAATTTTTGCATTCGACAATGTTCTCATGCGACTGCCGATAATATTCAGCACGTCATAATACACTTTAAGCATATTCACATTGTGAAAATCCTGCTCACTAAAACTTTGTGTCTCTTCTTTGGTTTTGAACATCCGATAGCGATTTGGCACGTCGGGTGAGTTCTGGTCAAAGAAAATATAATTCATAAGCGGATACATCTGCCACGCGAAAAACTGTTCCACCTTCAAGCGTACAAGCGGGACTTCAACCCCGGTGCTGTCCACCATGAATGCCGATATCGAAGCGTTGAGTGTACCCTTCTTGTTTTCGTCGGCGTGTTTGAATGTTGGTTGTTTTTTGAACTCTCGTGGCGGATCCGGCGGCGGATCCTCCTTTTTCGGTGGTGGGTTGCCAACGCTGTCTTTAGGCGGCGTGTTTTGCGCAATCGGCTGTTCTGGGTCTTTTTTCGGCGGAGTATCTTCCTTTGGTGGTGGCGGATTTTCCGGCACATACCGCAAAGAGAAGCCCCCACGAATCGTATTGGCGTTCCATTGATAAATGGAGTCAGCGAATACGAATAAAACGCCTCTGGCGCAAGAACAAAGCGCCCAATCGGAATATCATACCCCAGACCACCCGTTAAAACAAAGTTCACCGACTGCACGTTGGGAATAGCCTGACCGGGGATGTTATTGCGGTCAAGAGAAAGATTATTCCAAACCGCATTGTCCACCGGATCAAGTAGTTGTTCTGATTGCGAAAAAGAGGTTTGAATCATAAAGCCCACTCGTGCGCCGCCATAAATCCGAAAGTTTGGCGCTGCGGCAATGGGCGACCATGCCAAAAGCGGCTCAATACCGACCGAGCCAAGGTTGGGCGTGAGCGTAAAACGTGCCTTGCCGCTAAAAAACGAAACACCAGTTCCTTGAGCATTCAAAAACCCAACATTCCGCAAGTCCTCTGTTGCCTGAAGCACGGCGTTATGCGTGGCATAGCTCACGCGCAGCGACAAACTGAGCGCATCGGCAAGCGGAATATCCGCCAAACCGCCGATGGTAAAGCCGAACCCCGTTGCGTCGCCGAATTGCACCTTATTCTTCAAATCCAGTGCAAGAGGCGATGTAGAGCCGTTAAACAAGCCAATCGGGACTCCCGGCAAGCTATTAAACGATGCCGTGTGCTGATTGATATTCAGCGCACCAAAACCGCCAAACGTCACCACCTTGGCGGGTGCGGCGGAGTTTTGCGCTCGGAGTGGCAGAGGCTCTGCAAGCAGCAGTAAACCAAGGAATACTGCCATGCTCCAACGAATCATCATAGTTACGTGCTTCATACTGAACCACTCTTTTTTTGCGGAAATGGGATAGTCTCTCAAAAAGGGGTGCATACATTGTCCATTCATCGCTGAAGGTTCTTCAGCAAAGTTGAAGGCTATGCTGCCGTTTTGGGCAGGAGCGTTCCAATGTTGTATTCGTACAATCATATCAAAAGAAAAACAACGAATTGAAGCGTGAATGGTGAACTGTATGCGAATAAATGCGTCAATACTTGCGAAAAAACCTCAAAAACCTTACCATGTCTCTCGCAAGATACAAAAGAAATATTATCGTGCAAGCCTCTCCGAATAGAAACCTTGCCAATCTTGTGCGAGGGTCTGCCTTCTGAGGCAGGCTCTCGCTTCTGCGAAAGCGGGCTGCGTGCGTGTGTCGAACACTGAATCGAGAGCCTCGCTACGAAGCGAGACCCTCGAATCTGAGTAATTACTAGCGAACAACGTGTATTTTCTGCACCTGCACCGCTCCGCGCTCGGAACGTACCGTGACGAAATACACACCCGGCGAGAGGTCGGCGGTATTGAGCGGAATATCACCTGTTTTGCCGATAAGTTGCGTTATGGGCAGTGTTTTTATCACTCGTCCGAACACATCACTCACGCTCACGTTGACGTTCTCTGCTGCCCGATCACTGCTGGCGTTTTCGATAACGTAGCTGATGGTCGCATCATCACTCACCGGATTCGGACGCGAAGGCGTGAGACGCATACGCGGCGGCGGACCGATAAGACGCGCACCTCCGGCGTAGGAGATAGTCGTCAAGCGGAAGTAGCTTGCGGTTGCCGGAAGCGGTGCGCCGCCTGGGGAAAGTCGGGAGTTAATCACCAGTGCCGTTACGCTATCATTGCCCAATGCTGCTCGGAAGGGTAAATTAAAGAGTGGCTGTGTTGTATCTGTCGGAATTGTCAATGGAAGCGTGATGCACCGAACACCACCCGTGATTGTTCCCGCCGGAAGCGGTGCAAGCGGCTCAAGCAAGGTTGCATTGAAACAGATTGTCGCATCAATTCTTGCACCCGGACGAAGTGTACCAAGCGCAGGAAGGCGAATGCTGAATATCACCGTATCGCCGGGAGCAGCAAAAACTGAATCACCGCGAATAGTTGGCGGAGCCCCCGTTGGTGTAGATGGTCCGCAATTCGTCGTACAGCCACGCACGATAGGAGGAATAATCTCAAAACGTTGTGCTGATGATGTCTGTACGCAGCCATTGATATCCGTCACGCGAACACTATACGATCCATTGACTTGCGGCGCAAATAGTGAATCATTCGCACCAGGAATATTCATTCCATTCAAGAGCCACTGATACAACCGCGCACGAGGCGTGGAGGAGCCTCGGAAGCGCACACCTGCATCTATGGTGTCAATGCGCACCACTACCTGCGTTTGCGAAACGGTAATCGTGCTGGAAGTATTGATACAACCAATCATATTGGTCACACGGACGCTGAAAGAACCTGCTCTATTGATGCGGAATTGACGGTTTGTTTCGCCCACAATTGGCTGTGCTGCGCCGCCAATACCCGAAAGCCATTGATACGCCATAAACCCGGCGGGAGCCGTGACGGTCGTGTCGGCATTGGGGCAAATCGTGATAGCGGACGGCAGCACCGGTGCGGTTGGTAGAGTTGCCAGTGTAACCTCTGACGGCGAGTTTGGTCGTGAGGTACAGCCATTACTGCTTCGTGCCTCGACGGTGTACGAACCGATAACGAGAACCGTCAACGCCGTGCGTGTCGCGCCCGCAATAGCCGTATTATTCAAGAACCACTGATACGTCAGCGCGGGGTCAGCATTTTCGACAAAAAGTTCTAACGAACCATTCGGACAGAGTTCCAAACTGCCATTGCGAGAGCGAATGACAGGTGTTGTCGGCGCGGGCAGTTCTGTCACCGCAAATGGCGCAGATGTTCCCACGCAACCACCATCAGCCGTTACCCGAACACTATATGAGCCTGCCGCACGAACCACCAGCGTCCGCATTGTTGCTCCTGGAATCGCTGTCGAAACACCCCCCGCAACCGTAAACCACTGGTACGAGGCGAAAGCACCAGCATCCAACGTCAGCGAACCACCTTGGCAGAATGTATTACCGCCAGTTGGAGTAGTGGGTTTTGGATCGGGGTTATCAACAACGCCGACAGTTACGATAGCCGAGACTGGGCAAGGATTACCATTAACAAACTGTACAGCAACGCGATATTGCCCTGCATCGGTTACACGCAGAGTTCGTGCCGTACCGATAATAGCGGTCGCACCAACCCTTGTCCATTCAATAGTTGCTTTTGAAATCAATGTATCGGGTATGCTGACGCTAATGTCCAATGGGGTGCCTCGACAAGTCGTCAAGCTGCCCGAACTGCTAGTAATAATACCGGGCAAAACGACTCCTTGACTGATAACTACTGGCGGCATGGAAATTGGGCTAGGGCATCCATCTTCGCTAAATACTTGTACAGCATACTCACCAGGCTCAGTAGCATCATATCTCCGAGAGACCGCACCCATAATAGGAGCATTTTTGAAATACCATTGATAGCGAGGAAATCCTGCTGGTCCAAATAGCGGAAACGTTCCGCCTGGGCATATTGCTTGCATAATACCTAATGCGACCTCACTAACGATTGGTCGCCGTGGAGCGATGCCTACTTTCACAGTAAAATTCGCCGACGTACTTGTACATCCATTTGCCATCTTCACAACAAGATGGAATGTGCCAGCAGTAACAGAAAGTGTCGCCTGCGTAGCACCCACAATAAGACTTCTGGTGCCATTTCGCGCTGACGAACCCGTGTACCACTGATAGGTCTGGAAGTCCATACTTGGGATAACGCTCAAAGTAATCGGGTTTGTAACCTTGCCCGTCTCATCAGCACAATTCACCGTATCGCCGCGCACAATAACGGGCGAAACATCTCTTGAGGAAAGGGTCAAATCTCTGGACATATTGGCGCAGCCGTTGTTATCAACCGTTTCGACGGAATAAATCGCATCCTCCAACGCAAAGAATATCCGCGATTTGGCGGTATCAATGGGCTGAAAGTTTTTGTGCCAAAGATAGGAGCGGAAGCCTTCTTGTGCCACGAGGTACACACCCTCATTGCGGCAAGGAGTCAGGTCGATACCGGCTCCGGGAGCATTGAGAATCGTTGCCTGTAAGCCCGGACTAACCGTAACGTTTATTGGGTTCGAGGTACGAACACAACCGTTGCCATCGGTCACACGAATACGAAAGACTCCGGTCTGCGTCACGATAATCACCGATGAACTGTCCGTAGAAGATACGCGCTGTGCATAGCCTCCCGTGATAGTCAGCGAGCGCCCCGTCCCATTCGTGACGGGAAGCAGCGTTCCATTATTACCCTCGCGTAACCACTGGTATTGCGTTCCGGTGCCAGCATCTTCGGTCGATATCGTAACATTTTGTCCTAAACAGAAGGAGGTAGCATTATTCGTTAATGGGCGCGAAGACGTAATCCCGGGAAGATTCGTACCAACATTGATGATAAGCGGCGTAGCAGGCATAGAAATTGGCGAGTTGTCAACATTTCTGAGCGTGACAGCGCCTGCCGTGCTGGAAAGTGCAATGGTGTACGTACCGGACTGGCTAATTGTCGGTGAAAACGTTAGCGTGTAACTCACGCCCTGGCGGGTATTATCGTCCGAACCCGGAGTGCTTGGGCAATTCGCACACGCAACACTGACAACGGAAAACACTTGATTATTGGGTCCCGTAATTTGGAACGTGCCGGGCTGCACCGAGCCGCGCAAAATGGGTTCGGAAAAGGTCGCCACAATTGAACTCGAAGCACCGCAACTCGCAAGCTGGTTTGCCCTGAACGAAACATTTGCAACAGGAAAAGTAGGTGTTGTCGGAATAACACCCGGTGAACTATTACCAAAGTCCAGCGTAAAGCCGCCGTTCCCTGTCGAATTGGAGACGTAAATCATATACACCTCGCCCCGCTTCACCGCAAGTGATTGGGAGAACGAATTAAACTGTGCCGCCAGCGCGTTATCCAAACCCGTAATGCCATTGCCGGGAGCGAAATTACACGCCGCCAAGTTCGATGGGCTTGATGTCGCCGAAATACAGCCCGCAATCTGCGAAGTGGCACTCGCGGAAAAGCGCAGCACAGCGAAATTATAGTCATCGGTGGCTGTCGGTGTCAAGCGGAACGACAAAAAGCCGTCCGAGGCAACATTCAACCGATACCAAGAACTATTGGTTTTGGCGGTCGTGGCACAACCAAAGCCAGTACTTATCTCGCCCGTATTCGACCCTGCGCCTCTATAGGAGAATTGCTGAGTGATAAGCGTGCGATTAATCGGCAAAGCACCAAAGCAATCCTGCTCCGGTCCCGACGATGTCTGGCTTATTGCGCCCTGTGGGGCAAATGTCCATGCAAAAAGCATGACAAAACAGGTAATAACGTAACGTTTCATAATGCAAACCCGGAATCCCGGTGATTGATAGAACAAAGTTTTTTCAGTTCATTAGAATTACACAAGCAAAAACCGTGCTAGATTTTTTCTGCTGGCATATTTGAAGAAAATACGGCAATTGTTTAGACCTTTTCGACCATATCACGCATCCAAATCTTGATGGCTGCCACCGATGGTGTGTATTGCCAATAATACAGCAGTTCCATCAGATGTGCCAATGCCTCTTCCGTTTCTTCGTTCCAGTCAGTCGAAATCACACCAATACGGTGCGCATTTGTGCCAAGATGCTCCTGCTCGGCAATATCAATGGTCGGCGGCACTTCTGTATTGCGGAAGGCAGCAAGACTCTCGGCAAGCGTTTCGGGAACTTCCTCCGGGCGGCAAGCCCAAACCGCTACGGGCAAAATTTCACCGAAATAATCGCTCCATTCATCACTAATGTCCAGAACAACGCTTTGTGTCTGGTCAAAACCATAGTCCAAGACAACATCATAGCGCGTGAGCAGATCCGCAGCGCTACCCTGCTCTTGCGTGAACGTTAATTCTACATCAAATTTTTCAGCAAAAACGGCTCTGCCCATCATCATCAAAAAATCTTCCGCCACAGGCGAAACGCATCGGGAAAGCTGCATATCGGCTTGATGCTGATGCAAATATATTGAGCCGGTGTACGTGAGAGCATCCAACGTGAGCGTGCTGACAGGCACAATGCGCAAATCCGCTTTCAATGCAACTTGAGCATAACCAAGTGGCGAGACCAATGCAACATCGGCAATATGCCGCCCAAGCCAATCGCGACATTCCTGCTCGGTACCACGCAGAAGCCTTGCACCAATGCTGTGGCAAACACTCTCGGCATGAGTAATGAGCGGTTCAAATAGTGGATGAGTGGGAACGGCGATAACGATACTCATGAAAACAAGAACAGATAAATTGGTACAGCCTATTGGCAGAAACGATTACACAAATGCAACTTGCAAGATACACAAGTTTTGAGGTTATTTCCAATGCCAAATGTTGTTTCTTGTTAATACAACACTTACTTTCAGTGCCGCCATGCCGCAACCGCCTGAAAAAGCGCTATTCCTGCTGCCACACTCACATTCAACGAATGTTTTACACCATACATCGGAATATCCAATGCTCCATCACACATTGCTAAAACGTCATCATCAACACCCGTAATTTCATTGCCCAAAACGAGACAAAGCGGAAAATCCGATTTCTCAAGTTCATACACAGAACGACTATTATTTGTCAATTCTAGTGCAAAAATCTTCACATTTTGTTGTCGTAATTTCACAATCGCATCGATGCTACTCGCGTGATATTCCCACGGGACAGAATCCACCGCTCCAAGCGCTGTTTTTTCAATTTCTTTACGCGGTGGTGTTGGTGTGTAGCCGCAAATGTGCAATTTCTGTGCCAAAGCCGCGTCCGCCGTGCGAAAAAGCGACCCGACATTGTACAAACTGCGAATATTATGCAATAACAACGAAACCGGGTGACGCTCCGCACCAAGCGCAATCTCATTGGTCAGGCGTTGTTGCAAAATTTCATCGTGGAGAAGTTTTTGAAGCGGCATAGTCATTGAGTAAAGGGAAAGTGTGTGGGCAACGTTCGGAAACAACGTGATTTCAAGCAAAAATACGCCGCCCGCCCAGGACTTGAATAAAGCGCAATAAATATCCATCAGGATCACGCACCAACAATTCAATCTGCCCTTCTTCTATCGTCTCACTAACCGCATACCACGATTCTGTTATCGGTCGGAACAATGGTATTGCAGCGCTATCAAGGCGGGAAGCAAGTGCTTGTAGGCTGTCAATCTCAATTTGTATATTGACACCACGCCCGAAAGGATGCTCAAGCTCTGCCGTCAGCCACGACGTTTCATGGTACTGTTCGAGCATAAGTTGTGCAGCACCACATTCCACGTATGCAAAGTCAGGATTAGTGCGACGAAAGCGTGGTTTGAAGCCAAGGAGAGCATAAAATTGTAGAGATGCTTCTATATCAGTAACGATAAACTCAGGCACAAGCACATTCCAGTACGGAACAGAGGGCGAGGGCTTCATTTCAAGGACATTCTCGGCAAGACTCATAGCATTATGCACCGGGTAATTTTTTTGTTATCATCGTTTCTACCACAGTCCAAATTCTATAATGCAAAACCTGAACCTCAAGCGTAGCATCCAAGCACACAACGCGCTCCGGCTCTGCTTCGCTCAACACACGGTAGCCGTGTATCACGCGCTCAAAAAATTCATCGCCGGCGTTTTCCAGTCTATCGGCATTCTTACTGGCACAGCGCTCTTTGGCATGAGCAAGCGGGACATCAAGGAAAAATGTGAGATGAGGTATTAGACCGCCCGTTGCAACGACATTGGCACGGCGAATATCTTCCAAGGGCAGACCACGCCCGAAGGATTGGTAGGCAATCGTGGAATCCGTAAAACGGTCGGAAACGACAATCGCGCCACTTTGCAGTGCCGGCGCAATAATGGTGTCCACTAATTGCGCACGTGCAGCCGAATACAGTAGCAACTCGGTTCGTGCTGTCATGGCGGTATGCTTGTTATCCAGAATAAGGGCGCGGATGGATTCGGAAATACCTGTATTGCCCGGGTCGCGGACAAACACGATATTGGTGGGAAAGGCAGCACGGAGGCGCTCTTCAAGAAGTTTTGCTTGCGTGGACTTGCCACAGCCGTCGATACCTTCAAACGTAATGAACATCATGCTTTGGTGTTAGCAGACAAAACCCACGGTGGTATTTGGGCGGTTTTGTCAAAAAATTTTACCAAAATAACGAGAAAAATTGCGAATTACCAAGTACGAACTACGCTGTTAATGTTCGGACGCGCACAGCGACAACGCAAAATCTCACGTCGGCGGCTTATCTACACGCTTTCCAGATACAATCGTAATTCCTAATTCCTAACTCGTTTTTTCCTCTCCCCTACCTTCCAGAACAACCACAAACTCTCCTTTTTGCGATGGTCGTGTGGCAAGTCGTTGCAAGCAATCGTCGAGATTTTCACGGATAAATTCTTCATACATTTTCGTTAGTTCGCGGGCAATGCACACGCGGCGTTTTTGAGCGCCCAGTGCCGACAATTCCTCCAAAAGCGCAATAATGCGGTGTCCGGACTCATATATCACCACCGTTTCGTCCTGTGCAAGCGCTTTTTTGAGAAATGTTTCGCGCCCTTTTTTTTGCGGCGGAAATCCTAAAAACGTAAAATTATGCACCGCCAAACCACTTGCCGAAAGCGCCGGAATGAGCGCCGTTGCGCCCGGCAATGGTACAATCTTCACGCCCGCCGCGATTGCCGCTCCCACAAGCCGATACCCCGGGTCGGAAATGCACGGCGAACCAGCCTCGCTCACGAGCGCCACGACGCTACCGCCCTGCACGGCATGGATGAGTTCTTGAGCGCGTTCTGCTTCGTTATAATCGTGGTAGCTCTGCAAACGCTGTGCCGTGATGCCGTAAAGAGCGAGTAACTGCCCCGTTGTGCGTGTGTCCTCCGAGGCGATAATGTCGGCACGCTGAAGTGTTTTGAGCGCTCGCAGGGTAATATCATCTCTATTGCCGATTGGCACAGGAACGAGATATAATGCGGGTTCAAGGCGTTTTTCATCCATAGCTTATTACTTCACAATTCCAAGAACGCGCAGCAAAAATACAAGAGTTTCTTTATTGACAAAAACTGTCGTAAAAAGCAAGCAAAAAAACATCACGACGAACATTCGCTGTTGCTTTTCAAAACGAGCGTCTATGCGGGCTTCGAGGGTTTTTATTTCGCCCATAAGCTCTGTTTTTGCTAAAGCCACATCGGTTTTGGAAGCGAGTTCTTTTGTGAGTTCGTCGCGCACTTCAATCTTTTTCTGCAACGCCAGCGCCTGTGCTTGCTGCTCGAAAGAGACACTTGTTTCTTCCAATACTTTCGCTACGTCCAACGCCAATTCCTTACCGAATTTTGCTTCGATACGCTGGTAAAAGTCCATGGTGAGGGATAAAGCCATTGTGCGCTCCAGAGAGACAGGTTACTCAATTTTTCCGAATTTTCGCAAAAAACGACCGCAAAATCATGGCGCTTTCCTCTTGCTGAATACCGCTTGTTATCTGGCATCGATGGTTCAAGCGCTCGTCGTGGGCGATGTTGTAGAGCGTTCCGCAAGCCCCCGCTTTGGGGTCGGTGGCGGCATAAACCAAACGCGGAACTCGTGCCAGTACGATTGCCCCGGCACACATTGAGCATGGCTCTAAGGTCACATACATCGTGCAATCTAAAAGCCGCCGACTCCCCAACGAAGAAGCGGCTGCCGTAATAGCAATCATTTCTGCGTGTGCTGTTG
>JAAFHM010000448.1:0-3195 GCA_013298375.1 Ignavibacteria bacterium
TGGACAGTTTGGCGAATGGCAGGTAAGGGATGGCGCATAGTTTTGAAAATAAATTTGTGTCATTATCTTGTAATTACCAAATATACATAAAATTTATGCACAGGCATTAACTTGAATTGGTATAACAAGAGGCTGTAGCCCCTTGTTTACTCAGTCACAATGCACAATGCTCAACTTAAATTGGTATTATACTTACGGTTTTGAGAAGAGTTTCCGGCTTCCAAGACCAAGTGCTTCGCGCGATGGGCGATGAAAGACCCAAAAAATAATTGGAAAGACCAAGAGCGTCAGTACGGTCGCCGTAATGAGTCCACCAATAATGACGATAGCAAGCGGTTTTTGCGATTCCGAGCCGATTCCCGTTGAAATTGCGGCTGGCATTAAGCCAATCGAAGCCATAAGAGCGGTCATTACCACAGGGCGCGTCCGTACTTTGATTGCCTCCAAAATGGCTGTATCAAGAGGTAATTCAGCTTTGATATTTGCATGAAATTCAGTGATGAGAATGACACCATTTTGAATACAAATTCCAAAAAGTGCGATAAAGCCTACACCTGCCGAAATACCGAAGTTGATGCCCGTCAAATGGAGCGCTATTATCCCGCCAATCAGCGCGAATGGTACGTTTGCCAGTACAAGAAGGGAATCCTTCATATTGCCAAACATTATGAAGAGCAGGACAAAAATTGCGATAAGGCTCACGGGAACAACCTCCCCAAGCCGTTTCGTTGCTCGAACTTGGTTCTCAAATTCGCCCGTCCAGCCGATACTGTAGCCTTTGGGTAACTTGATTCGTTTTTTTACATTTGCCTGTGCTTCTGCAATCGTACTGCCCAAATCGCGTCCGCGCACGGAAAATTTCACCCCAATAAACCGTTTCGTATTGTCGCGGTAGATGAATGCCGGTCCTGTGATTTTTTTTATCGTGCAGATTTCTTTCATGGGAATTTTTGAACCGCTCAAGGTCGGCACTTTCAAATTCGTGATGTCCTGTTCGTCTTTGCGGTAATCGCGCTCATAGCGGATTCGCACGTCGAATTTTCGCTCGCCCTCGTATTTTTGCGTTGCCGTTTTTCCGCCAAATGCCATTTCCAATACCGCTTCAGCATCGGCAATGGTTACGCCATAAACAGCCATACGCTCTTTGTCCAGCAATACGCTGATTTCGGGTTGACCAACGTTGCGTAAAATCCCTACATCCTTGATTCCTTCTACGTTCTGGATGTTTTTGATAACCTCGTTTGCTAACTCGTCAAGCCTGTCTAAGTCGTCGCCGTAAATTTTTACCGCATTAGAAGCATTAATGCCAGCAACCGATTCGGCAACGTTGTCAATAATCGGCTGTGAGTAGTTGTAAACAATGCCTTGATACTTTTTTAACTTATTGTCCATTTCTTCCGCCAAACCGTCCATTGAGATTTTCCGTTTCCATTCGCTTTTTTGCTTCAAATTCACTTGCATCTGCACATAATAAAAGCCGCTTGGGTCGGTTCCGTCATTGCTGCGTCCTGTTTGGGAGAGTACGCCGTTGACCTCCTCGAAGGATTGCAACTCAGCGCGGAGCGTCGTTACCATTTTTACGGTTTCCGATAAACTGCTGCTCATCGGCAATTTAGCTTCTACCCAGAGTGCGCCTTCGTTGAGTTGTGGTAAAAATTCTGTTCCCAAAAATGTTGCTGAAAAGAACGTTACGATAAGCAAAACGAAGGAGAAAATAAGTGTTTTTTTCTTATGATGAAAAGTGAAGAGAAAACCGCGCTCAACGATGCGATTCCAAAAATTGACAAAGGGATTATGCTTCTCGCGGACATTTTTATTGAGCAAAATATTCGATAAAACTGGCACTAGCGTCAGCGTGAATAAGAGCGCTCCCATAAGCGCAAAACCCAGTGTGTATGCGAGTGGCGAGAACATTTTGCCCTCAACTTTTTCAAAGGAAAAAATTGGTAAAAGCGCCGTGATGATGATGAGTTTTGCAAAAAAAATCGCTTTACCCATCTGAGTACCAACCTGCCTAATGAGACCAGCTTTAGCCAGTTTATTGAACGAATCCATGCCGCGTGCGTGTGCTACGTGGTCGAGAGAAACAAACAGCCCTTCGACCATCACCACCGCACCGTCAATAATAATCCCGAAATCCACCGCACCAAGCGAGAGTAGATTTGCACTCATGCCTTTCAGCTTCAAACACAAAAACGCAAACAGCAGCGAAAGTGGGATAATGATAGACACAATCAGGGTTGTACGCCAATCTGCCATGAATAAAAAGACCACAACCGTTACCAGCACAATACCTTCGACAAGATTGTGCATGACGGTTGTGGTTGTGAAATTCATCAGATTATCGCGGTCGTAGAACGTTTCCATTTTTACGTCGGAAGGAAGAATGCCGTTATTCAACTCCTCAATTTTCGCTTTTACTCGTGTCAGCACTTCTTTGGGATTCTCATTTTTTCGCATGACCACAATGCCCTCGACCACATCATCATTGGCATTAAGTCCCACTTGCCCAACACGTGGAAGTGAGCTTTCTCGGACGTTTGCGAGGTTTTTCACCAAGACTGGATTTCCGCCAAATTCATCAACAATAATGTTTTCAATATCGGCGATAGACTGCAAGAGTCCAATGCCGCGCACCACGTAGGCTTGCCCATTTTTTTCAATAACATCGCCGCCAACGTTGAGATTACTTGCACTAATGGCACGAAACACTTCTAAGGGCGTAATATCGTACTTCGAGAGCAAGCCCGGGTCAACGCTGATTTCATAGACTTTTTCTTGTCCGCCAAAGGCAACAACATCTGCCACGCCCGGAACAGAGCGTAAGCGACGGTCAATGACCCAATTTTGTATGGTCAGAAGTTCGCGGGTGTCGCGTTGTGGACTTTGCAGCACGTAACGGAAAATCTCGCCCGTTGGTCCGTAGGGTGGCTGTACGTCAGGTTCTACGCCATCGGGCAGGGAAACACTTCGTAACTGATTATTCACCTGTTGCCGTGCAAAAAAGTCTTCTACATCGTCCTCAAAAATGACTTTTATGACCGATAGACCAAACATCGTGATACTGCGGACGCTGGTTTTACGCTGGACGGGGTTGAGTGCGATTTCTAGTGGTGTCGTAACAAAACGTTCAATTTCTTCGGCGCTGCGACCATTCCACTCCGTTACGATGATGATTTGCGTATTGGTCACGTC
>JAAFHM010000448.1:3205-4189 GCA_013298375.1 Ignavibacteria bacterium
CGGCATTGTGCGAAAAGCAATCACGCCCGCGATAACAAGCACCCCGACCCAGAAGAACGTAAATGAGCGGTTCTTGAGCGAAAATGCGATGATATTACGAATGAATTTTGTCATAGAAATTTGTCATTATTGAGGTATATCGTTTTCCGTGAGACTTTTAGTCATTCAAGGCATCGTAAATGAGTAATTGCCCCTTGGTGATAATTTGTTCGCCTTCTTTCAAGCCCGAACGAATATAGGTAATATCGCCTACTTGACGGAAAATCTCCACTTGCCGCGTGTCAATGTGGGAGCGGTCTTTGAAGACCATGACGTAGTATTTGCTTTTATCAAAAATGATTGCTGGTGTCGGAATGGTCAACATTTGTTGGCGATCGGTGTGGGTAATGCGGATGGTTGCTCGCATTTCGGGCTTCAGAAGGAAATCCGTGTTTTTCAGTTTAATACCCACTTTCATTGCCTTGGTTGTTGGGTCAATGATAGTATAGATTTTATCAACTTTACCGCGATAAATATTATCGGGATAGCTTAAAACCGACACAAAAGCGTCCATTCCAAGCGCAATTTCCGAAATATCGCTTTCATTCACATTCGCAATGGCGGAGATTTCATTGATTTCTGCAATATCAAAGACGTTATCGCTTCGATCGCTCCGAAGTTGCATATCTTGATTGATTTTTTTCTCAATCACAAAACCATTGATGGGAGCGACAATTTGGTATATCGCCCCGGGTTTCATGTTGTAAATATTGTAGGTTTCTTTCACGCGATTGAGTTGCGATTCCGCTTTTTCAAGATGGCTTTTTGCTTCCAACACATCTTTTTCAGCGCTGAGTTTTCCGGCGAAGAGTTCTTGTGCAACGCGGAGATTGTTGCTTGCCACAACAACATCATTTTGTGCGTCTTTGAGGTCTTTTTCAAACCCCGCAACCTCGGTGCTGCGAATTGTTGCCAGCACTTGTCCCTTTTTCACATAATCGCCAA
>JAAFHM010000470.1 GCA_013298375.1 Ignavibacteria bacterium
CACCAAGTCGCACAAGAAGCTCCTTGATTTTGAGTTCATTCGGACCAATGCCGTCGAGGGGGTTGAGAGCGCCATGCAGGACGTGGTAGAGTCCGAAATACTCATTGGTGCGCTCAATAGCAAAAAGGTCGCTGGGGTCTTCGATAACGCAAATGAGACTACGATTGCGTTTGGTGGACGTGCAGATATGGCAGGGGTCGGATTCCGTGAGATTGCAGCACTGCGAGCAGTAGCGCACTTTTTCTTTCATCGTCAAAAGCGCATTGGCAAGTTTTTCCACGTCTTCTTTGGGCTGGCGGAGCAGGTGCAGCGTGAGGCGTTGTGCGGTCTTGCGCCCAATCGTCGGGAGCGCCGAGAGCGATTCGATAGCCGATTCAATTGCTTCGGAAGTATAAATCATGGTAGCTTGAACGAGGAAGAGAAGATAGTATTGGTGAGGGTTTGAGGTGTTATTGTATGAATAGTCGTAGTTGTTCATTCCTTACAGTATTTTACTCGTTCGCCCCCTTGATAAAGGGGGAACGGGGGATTAGCCACGAACCACATCATTGCTTGCTTCAATTTAGCACTTAACAGCCCTGCTTGATAAAGGGGGAACGGGGGATTAGCCACGAACCACATCATTGCTTGCTTCAATTTAGCACTTAACAGCCCTGCTTGATAAAGGGGGAACAGGGGATTCCTTGCGCACAACGAGAGATTTGAAGCGGTATTCAAGCGTTTAATCCCCCGTTCCCCCTTTGTCAAGGGGGCGAATGCGACAATTTTTTGTGAATCTGAATAGCTCCAAAGATTCTTTGGAAAGCTATTTCAAAAAGTCCAACCCCGGAATATTCGGCAGTAAGCCGCTTACTTTCTTGAGTTCATGGTCATTCAAAGCGCGTGCGTTTTCAATCGCTTTATTCACTGCTGCCACAACGAGGTCTTGCAGCATTTGCTGGTCTTCGGGTTTGATGATGGTGGGGTCAATTTTGACCGAAACCATTTCCATTGCGCCATTCATGACAACGCTGACCATTCCTGCACCGGATTCTCCAGTGACGTGTTTGCGGGCGAGTTCGTCTTGAGTGCGGGCAACATCTTCTTGGAGTTTTTTCATCTGCTCCATCATATTGCCAATATTGAGGTTGCCGAAATTAGGGAAATTCATGGTTGTTCCTTGACGGTAAGAAATTGCTTGTTTTTAGGTGGTACTATTTCCTTTCGCAGAGCGAAAATACGCAATTATGCGCAAATTTTTCTATTTCTTGCAAAATTCCGTCGTATTTTTGTGTGCTAAAGGTGTATGTTGTAGAGAATCGTTCTTGCAGCGTTCATCGTAACAAATCGTCGCAACTTAACGTATCATTTCACAAAAACAATTTTTTTCAATGTTTGGAGGTGTATCATGGGAATTTTCAGCCGTATGTCGGATATATTCAAAGCGAATGTAAACGACACGCTTGATAAAGCAGAAGACCCCGAAAAAATGCTCAAGCAGATGGTGATTGAGATGGAGGAATCCGTCAATAAAGCTACGCTTGCTGTCGGCAATGCCATTGCCAATGAGAAAACGCTGGAGCGGAAATTGCTCAAAGCCCGCGAGGAAACAAACAACTGGCATCAAAAGGCAATGCAAGCCGTCAATGCCGGACGCGACGACCTCGCAAAAGCCGCATTGGAGAAAAAAGCGCTGTATGAGCGGAATACCAAAGATTTGGAGCCGACGTATCAGCAAGCAAAAGATACCTCGACGAAGATGCGAGCGCAGTTGGACACGCTCAAATCGAAACTCGACGAGGCTCGGACGCGCCAAAATACGCTTATTGCCCGTTCGCAAGCCGCAAAAGCGCAAAAGCAAATTGCCCAAGCGTTCAGTGGTGTTGGGTCGGATGCGTTTAGCAAATTTGATAAATTTGAGTCCAAAGTAGAGCAGTTAGAGTCCCAAGCGGATGCTTTTGGGCAGCTCGCGGGCGATAACACGGCACTCGAAGACCAATTTAAGCAGCTTGACCGTGCCGGTACGGACTCCGAACTTCTCGCACTCAAAGCCAGCATGGGCAAACTCCCTGCGGCTTCGAGCGATTCCTCAAGCGCGTCGTCGGCTGCCGAAGACCCTGCTGTGCAGGAACTCAAGCGCCAGATGATGTTGCCGCCAAAGTCGTAAGTTCGTCGGCTATGCTCCCCCGCTTAACTCCAATCTTTGAACCTTATTATTTTTTCAATCATGACTACTCAAGATTTTCTCACAAAGACCCATGGCGATAGTACGCCGGAAGAGTTGTTGAAGAAAACAGCTACTCATGTCGAGGCGCTCTTAAAGGAAATTTACCCTGACTATGCTTCATTTGGTGATGGCTCGTACACGATTATTCAAGGCTCAAGCATGGTCAGTATTGTTGTTCGACCCTTTACGGCAGGCGAAACCTGTGTGGAATGTACGGCGAATGTTGTCTATGGCGCAGAAATTTCTCCGGCGATTATGAAGTTTCTGCTTCGCAAAAATGCAGAGTTGCATTTTGGCGGTTTTGGCTTGCTGTTCGATGGAACAATCACATTTTCCTATTCTTTCCCGGGAACACATCTCGACAAAGAAGAGTTTCATACGGCGCTTACGTCGGTAGCGATTATTTCCGATTATTACGACGACGAAATTGTCGCGGCTGCCGGTGGAAAACGCGCTACGGATATGAATATTGTGGATTTGGAAGCAAATTGATTGTTGCCCAAAATTGGTAATGAAAAACCCTGTAAGCGTGTTTTTATAACGCTTGCAGGGTTTTTTGTTTTGTCTCTTTTTTTGCCTCTTCAAAAGCCTTATTGATTGCCCGTTACTCCGCACTTGTAAAGCGATTAAAAGCAAACACCACAATTCCCGCCACAACCACGTGCATCACATTCAGCCAAACACCCATCATAATTGGAATATTGGGAATGGCAGCAAAGGGGTTCACGAATGAGAGCAGTAAAAGAACGGCAGCGATAATATTGAATATCCGCAACGGGGAAGCCGTAAAGCGGTTGAGCAATGCCAAAACCCCAGCAGCCAGCAGTGTCGGTATGATGGACGAGATTATCACCGGAATAACTGTCATTGGCTCGTTTGCCGGGGATATTAAGACGGCATCGCTTATCCAGCCTGTCGCTTTGCCGATGTAGAAGAGAACGGCATTGATAGCCGCCACACCAAGAGCCGCAAGTGGGGCAATGGTCAAAAGTTTTTT
Organism: Ignavibacteria bacterium; assembly: GCA_013298375.1. GTDB lineage: Bacteria > Bacteroidota > Ignavibacteria > Kapaibacteriales > UBA4661 > PH2015. The sequence continues at coordinate 3,204 of JAAFHM010000470.1, forward strand.
CGAGGCGATTTTGGAGGTACTCATAGTAGTAAAAAAAATAAATATGAAAAAAATAGTTATGAAAAGTATAGTAATAAAAATAACTATCTGGTCAAAAAAATATAGAAAAACTTACGCGGTGGGGCAAGAATTTCCGCAAGAGCCGTTGGCATTTGCTTGAAGATTGGTCATGACTTTTTTTAGCCCTTGCATAAGTAATTCTCGCTCTTCTTCGGTCAAACCCTCAAATGCTATCGAATATACTGCAAGTGCCTGTTCGACTGCTTTACACCGAATATCCTTGGCTTTTTGCGTCAGAAAAATACGGTTAATGCGGCGGTCTATCTGGTCGGGGATACGGACGATAAAACTGTCTTTTTCCAGCGCATCCACCATCGTTGTCACATTGGGCTTCGCCACGCCGGAGCGCTTACTGATTTCCTGCTGTGAAAGCCCGTCTTCGTGCCATAATTGCGCTAAAATAATCCAATGACTCATTGTGATACCAACATCGGACGCGGTAAAACGTTGTTGTAAATGTTCTGCCATCAACTTGGTTGTTCTGCCAACAAGCAGACCAAACGACGTGTTGACGTTAAATGTTGAGAGTGTTTCCATATACACGGGATGGCGGAACGTAACGTTGTTTTTATGCAGGATTATACACCAAGTGCCGCAAATACACTCGGCGGAAAGGGCAGTGTTGATAGCTGAGATGAGTATTGCTGCTGTTCTTCAGCCGTCGAACTTTTGCGAATACGCTTCTGGAAATATGACAGACGCAAAAGGTTTTCAGCCATTGCAACATCGTTGCTGCTTTGAACCCGAA
>JAAFHM010000471.1 GCA_013298375.1 Ignavibacteria bacterium
CGGAAAGGCGCTTCAGGCGGAAGAGGTCTTCGACCTCGATTGGGCGTTTGGTTTGAGCCATAAGTTGTTGGTGATGAGGCTGAAAAATGAGCAGTGAAGCCGTAGCGAAAGCTAGTAGGGTTAGGGCATATATTTTCATATAAACTGGATCTAAGTGAGAAAAAATTTATGGTTCATTTTTTGTAACTGGTCAGGTATCTCCTTCCGACGGCTGAGGAGTGCGAGAACGCTGCCGTCGGAAGGTTTTCCCTGTACTGATTTCACGATTATTTTGCCGGGTAATCCGTTCTACGCTTAGGAAAGCGTAGGACGGTAAAACATACCTGACCAGTTACCATTTTTTTATAGTACGCTCGTTATTTTGGTATTCGCGTCCCACGACCAATAAGTTGCAAGGATTTGGTCAGTGCAAAAATACATCATTTATCCTGATAATGATACTTCTAGGAGTACAAACATCAACGCCCCTTTTTCATCGAAGAAAAAGAGGCGTTGATATGGTTCAAAAACAAGGTGAAAACTCACCCCATCATCAGTTATATTCTGGCATTTCGCCGATTAGTACGATATGCCGAGCGTTCCTCTGTCAACGTAGTAAAATTGGCTGCTTCCGCCGCTTCCGCTCCATGTCGTGACGTTAAAAGGACCTGCTCCGCTCGTGGATCCCGTAATTTTATAGACCGAAGCCGCTTGTTGACCACGATACCAATCCAGCGAACTACCGGACACGCAACGCTCCGGGGGTGTCGTGCTGGTGCGTTGGCGGACAAAAAATGCCGTTCCCGTTCCATAGACACGAGCGCTGCCATTTTGGTCAATACAAACCGCCGTTTGCTCATCAACGCCGATGCCTTTGGCTTGTACGCCGTAATCTTTGCTCATGCGGGCAAGGAAGATCATCAAACGACCGCGACGGTCAGGATTGTTAAAGTGCGTATCGGTGATGGTGTTGTCAAGAAAAGCATTATTCAAGAAATTATTGCGTCCAATCGTCAGAAGAGAATTGTAGGGATTGGCAAGTGCTTGAGCGCTTGTAATAGTGCCATTAACGGCAGAGAAGTAATTTTTACCTTGAATTGCGCAACCAGCACTTGTGCCACCCAGAGGCACTTTTTTCGTATTGATGAGATAATTCAACGCATCCTCCACGCGGGTTCCTTCCCAAAAATTCACATAGTTTGCTTGGTCGCCGCCAGCGATAAAGACAGCTTCGGCGTTGCGGATTTTTGTTTCGACTGCTGGGTCGTTTGCATCAGTACGAGAGCCGATAATGATGGTTTCGCACGAGTTTACGCCGCCCAATTGGGTGAACACATATGGATTATAGCCATCGGTTCCGGCAGCTCGCAAAATCACGAAATCTCCGCCTCCGGATTTGCTAATCATCCACTGAAACGCTGCATCCACATCGGTTCCGCCGCCCATAAGCACCGTTCCGCCCGATGTTGTGCGGGTTACATCGGCTGCATCTCCTAGAATAAAGCTCTGAAATGCTTGCAAACCAGCACCATCTTTACCTGCGACCTGTGCCGCCACGTTCTCCAATTCAGCCGGAGCAATTGCCTGCTCCATTACGGACGTTGAACAAGATGATAAAACCCCAACTGAAAGCGCCAGTAGCGCATTGCGTAGAAATGTGGAACGCATAAACTCTCTCCGAAGCAAAAAATGAAAAAGAAGGTATTTGTAAGCAAAACCGCAGCAACAACTTAACCGTGACAACAACTCTCTGAATAGTGATGATTTTGCCTACAACAAACATAACAGAATTTTCAATTGATGCCAACAAAAAAGTATCTTTTTTGCATTTTTTTCAAAAATATTCGTTTTTATTGCTGAATCGTTAATATTCTTTCTACTGCTCTTTTCAAAAATGGCTAGTGTTTGAGTGGCATTTGCGGGCGGCAATACTTTATCCCAATGACCATTTCACCATCGTGCTGGGTGGAAAGATGCGCCATGCTTCGCAAAATTTTCGTAACTTTGCGTTGTAATTATTGACCTTTTGAGGTCTATACTTCTCATTTTTTACGGAGTTGTGGAATAATGATACCACGCACATTTCGATTGACACAAGGTTTGATGAGCCTTGTGGTACTGTTTGCTTTTGCGATGAGCGCTGCCTTTGCGCAAGCCGTTCGTTTTCCTTTGCCAAGCCCTAATGCGATGGTCAAGCAAAGCCTCGGCATTACCGATATTACCATCACCTACAGCCGTCCGGGTGTGAAAGGACGCGAAGTTTGGGGAAAACTCGTTCCCTTCAACGAACTCTGGCGCACAGGCGCAAATGCCGCAACAGTACTGGAAGTTTCTGACGAAGTGATGATTGAGGGACAAAAACTTCCGGCGGGAAAATACAGCCTTTTCACCATTCCGGCGCAAACAGGCGAATGGACATTGGTTATCAACAAGAACCCTGCTTTAGGCGGCACTGCCGGTTACAAGCAGGAAGAAGATGTTTTTCGCGCAAAAGTGAAGCCACAAATGCAGACCGCTTCGCGTGAATGGCTGGAATTTGCCTTTGAAGATTTGAGCGATACCAGCGCAAACGTTATTCTCTACTGGGAACGCCTTCGTTTGCCAATCAAAGTCACCGTCAATACGTCGGAACTTGCTTTCGGCAAAGCCCGCACTGCCGTTGCTGCCGGACAAGGCGCAAATATCGGCTTTGCGAACTATGCACTTCAAACCAATAGCAATCTTGAAGAAGCAATGAAAATGATTGATGCTTCTATTGCCGTTCAGGAAACCTATCGCAATCACGTTATCAAAGCGCGTTTGCTGGAGAAAATGGGCAAAAAAGCTGATGCCGTGAAATTCCTTGAAAAAGGCGTTACGATGGGCAAGGCAATGAAAACCGCCCCTTTCGACCTTGAGGACAATGAGAAAATGCTTGCAACATGGAAGCCAAGCACACCGTCGAAAAAATAATATCCAGAAGGAAATAGTATGAAAAAAGCCGCAGAGAATCTTGATTTGATGCGGCTTTTGTTTGTTCACTGCTTTATGTATCTCAATGAAAAAAGCCCTCGACAACACTTTCATCCAATACGGAATCCGCAACGACGATATGGCGCTTGTGGAAATGCTTGCCCGCAAACACGGGCTTGATTTTGACTGGGTGCAATCGCTTTTAAAAAATCTTCATGCCGAAAAAGTGAAAAATGAAGAGCCGGACGACAAAACCGTCGAACGCATTATCGAAGCGGCTTTGGAGCGTATTCGCACGGCAAATGAACTCGGTTTTTACGATACGGCAACCGCCCCAAAATCAAGGAAATAAGCTATGCCTACTATCGTTCTCCTACGTCACACGAAACCCGACGTTGCGAAAGGAATTTGCTATGGACGAAGCGACGTGCCGCTTGCTTCCTCGTTTGCGGACGAGGCACAGGTGGCAAAAGAGAAACTTTCTGCATTCCTTGAAGGAAAGCCTACGCGATATTATTCCAGCCCGCTTCAGCGCTGCTCTCGTTTGACTGAGTTTTTATGCGGCTCTGGGGAGATTCATTTCGATGAGCGATTCCAAGAAATGAACTTTGGCAGATGGGAAATGCAGCCGTGGGGGGACATTGATGAATTTGTGATGAATGCGTGGATGCGAGATTTTGTGCGCACGTCGCCGCCAGAGGGAGAAACATTTGAAGCCGTCGCACAGCGCTCCTATTCTGCCTTGCAGGATACGATACAAACAGTGCCGGAAAGCGCTCAAAACCTCGTTATTGTGGCACATTCGGGAGTGATTCGGGCGATATTGGCAACAATTTTAGAATTGCCGCTTCATAGAGCATTTTCGCTCGAAATTGATTATGGCTCTTTATCGGCTATCCGCTACACCCCTCAGTATTCCTCAGTCCTCTTTATCAACCGATAAGATAAGGAACGTGAAATAAATAAAAGCGTGTTTTAAGCGGCAATTCGATAATTTAATTCTGGAATATCGGGGTGTCGTTGGATTCTTTGTTCATCGACATCACTTTTATCGGTTTTTATTCCTGTCGGA
>JAAFHM010000388.1 GCA_013298375.1 Ignavibacteria bacterium
CCCATCTCAATAACATTTAAGTACACTTCCAAAATACGCCGTTTGCCCCAAAAAAATTCTATCAAATAGGTGAAATACGCTTCAAATGCTTTGCGGAGATAGGTACGCGAGGGGAAAAGAAAGGCGTTTTTTGCCGTTTGCATGGTGATTGTGCTTGCGCCGTAGAGACGTTTTTTTTTGATTTTTCCTTGCGCGACAAGCCGTTCTGTGCGCTCGTTGCGCTTTTGTGCTTCTTGTACTGCGTCCCAATCAATACCGCTATGGGTGAGAAATCGTGCGTCTTCGGAGGCAATAACGGCGCGTTGGATATTCGGTGCGATGGATTCGAGCGATGTCCATGTTTTATCAATTCCCACCCATTTTCCCTCGAAACCGCCTTCGATTAGGCGTATGACCATGAGTGGCGTAAGAACGATTGGCACAAAGCGGGTCGCAATAACCAAGACAACCGATAGAACCAGAAAACCCACACTAATACGCAGAATCCAAAGAAGCAGTTTTTTTATCATAACGGCACCAGTGAGTTTTAGACCATACGTTTGCGCTCTAAGGCAACAAGATTTTCCGATTGTTTTGCGCCCAGCACACGGCGGGCATACTCGCTATGAAAGCGATGAAATTTACAAAAACTATGCTGAACCGAATACCACTCGGCATCGGTGAACACTTCGCCCTTGACGGCTTGGAGTTCTTTGCGGAGACGGGCGCTCATCTCAAAAAATGTGTCCGAGCCAACATTGGAAACATCGGCATCGCACAAAATCTCTTCGACGGCATTGCGCGGCTGTTGCGGCATTTGCGTTGCTAGAATACACGAAATGACGCGCTCGACAAATTGGGATTCGCAGCCTAGTTCTGCCAAATATTCCTCAGCCAGTTGTACGCCAACAAACTCATGCCCCTCGTATGTCTCGGTATAGCCAACATCGTGGAACCATGCTGCCGTGAGCAGCACGTTCAAATCGTCCTCTGAAAGCTGACTCGCCCTACCGATGCGTTCAGCCGCTTCGACAACATCTTTGGTATGCTGGATGTTGTGAAAGGCATAAACATCCGATAATTTTTCCTCCAGAAGCCGACTGATGTACGCGGCAACTTCGTCCACTATGGTTGCTGTTTGTGCCAGAATAGCCATCGTTTGTCCCGTAAAATGCGCCTGTTTCGCGCAACTCTTCACATTCCGAAAAGAAGTTTTCAAAGCGTGAGCATAAAAACGCTATTGTTTGTGTGGTGAATTTACTCAATTCTTGTATTAAATTCAACGTATTTCATGGTATTTATTGCGTCAACTATCACGATATTCCTACCACAAAACGCCTACAACAGGAGTCTATTTTTCCATTCTTAAACTTTCCGTGCTGCTTCCTCGTCTATTGCTAGACAAGCCTTGAGACCGCATAAAATCTTAGATTGTTAAAATCTGTTAAATGCCGTCTTTGGGTAAAAAAGTGAGTAACTTCCTTTCAGCGATGTCGTATTTTGCAAGGAAGATTCCCCTAAAAATTTGTTCACATTTTCTCTTAAACTGGAGTATCGTTATGAAAAAAAGACCGATGCTTGCGGCACTGGTGCTGGTAGCGCTTGGTGTTGTCATTGGCGCAGCAATCGTATCGTTTTTTGGTGAAGATGGTGTTTCTTCTGCCTTTGCACAGATGCGCAAGCGCATAGAACTTGGCTCCGGACAGCCTCCCGTCAAAATAGAATCCTCGGCTCAAATCCTCAATAATGCGTTTGTTGCCGTCAGCAAAGCCGTCAATCCTTCAGTGGTGACCATTGCCGTCGTTACCGAACGCAAGGCAGACCCACGCATGAAGCAATTTGAAAACTTCTTTGGATTTCGCTTTTTCGGACCCAATCAGCGTGGGCAGCGCGGAGACCCGCAACAGCGCCCCGATGGCGACGATGAAGACGACGATTCTCAAGGCTTCCGCTCGCAAGGAAGTGGTTCGGGCGTGATTTTGACGGGCGACGGTTTTATCGTCACCAATAATCACGTTATCGAAGATGCGAAAGACATCACCGTTACCACATTCGACGGACACGAACTCAAAGGAAAACTTATCGGACGCGACGAACTCACGGACTTAGCCGTTATCAAGGTCGAGCCGAAAAGTGGTGTCAATCTTACGCCATCGTTTGTGGGCAATAGCGATGAAGTACAAGTCGGCGAATGGGTTGTTGCCGTTGGCAATCCCTTCGGAACGCTGCAATCCACGATAACAAGCGGTATTGTGAGCGCAAAAGGTCGCGGTTTGTCGGGTGCAGGCAGAAACCCGTACAGTGTCGAAAACTTCATCCAAACCGATGCGGCTATCAACCCCGGTAATAGTGGAGGAGGGCTGTTCAATCTTGAAGGCAAACTTATCGGTATTAACACGGCGATTGCCACACGCACCGGCGCTTTCCAAGGCTATGGTTTCGCTATTCCGGTTAATTTAATGCGCTCAGTGGTGGAGGATTTACTGGATGATGGCAAAATCAATCGTGGCTATATCGGTGTGAATATCACGTCGGTCAATGAAGCAACGGCAAAAGCATTAGGATTGGACAAAGTCTCTGGTATTCTTGTGCAGGACGTTATCAAAAACGGTGCGGGCAAAGCCGCCGGCATACAAGAGGGCGATGTGATTTTGGAAGTGGATGGTACGCCTGTCAAAACATCGAATGAACTGCAAGGTCTTATTAGTATGCGCCGTGCTGGTGATAACGTCAACCTCGCCATTTGGCGCGACGGCAAACGCATCACCAAAACCGTAACGCTCAAAGCCCGTGATGACGAAAAAGAAATCACCGCCGAACCCGGCAGACCAAGCGCTCCAAACGACAAAGAGACCGATAGCGCTCCTGTAAAATTTGAAAACCTCGGTTTGACGGTCGAACCACTGACAAGCGAATTACGCCGAGAGTTGGACGTTACTGCCGGTGTTGTCGTTTCAAAAGTAACACCATACAGCGAAGCTGCAAAAATCGGTTTGCGCCCCGGCGCGGTGATTCTCAAAGCGGACAAACAATCCGTGCAGTCTGCAAAACAATTCAAAGATATTTTGACCGCCAAGCGTGGTCAAGCGGTCTTGCTGCAAGTAAAAGACGGCAACGTAACGCGCCTTGTTGGGCTAGAGGTTTCGCGTCAGGATTAGAGCGAGTCCTCGAAGAGAAGAGATTATTCATTCAAAGCCGCACAAAACGTTGTTTTGTGCGGCTTTTCTTCTTTTGAGACAGATTGAAATCAGATGGCAATCATTGAGAGAAACACCCATGATAAGCACAACGCTCGACTACACCCAAATAGCTCAAACGCTCAACATCCCCGATTTGTAGCAGCGGCTAAAAGCAAAATCCCGCGCTCGTCGTTTGGTTAATATTCGCCGTGCGCTCTCGGCAATTTTGGTGGAGCAAGGCTATCCTGTGCGAGAAATCGCCGCCGAACTGCGCCGACCGCACAGCACGGTTGTTCATTTTGTGCAGACGCATGAGACTTTGCTCAGTACCGATACGCGGTATCAAAACCTCGTTCACCAACTCAAGGACATAACCCGATGGCAATCGTAGAAAACCGATTCGCAGATCATTTTTGTTGAGGAGTCGACACATTTTTCTCAAGTTGTGGCTTATGTGTTGGCTTTATGCGGCTTGGCAAAATGTGTGGCTGGCTGGCTGGCTGTCAGGTTTAGATTGCATTAAATAATTTTTGTTTGACTGTCAATTTATTTATGTCTGTTTGTTTAGTGTCTGTCAAATCTGATTTATAACTAACTTCTGAAACCTCTGTCGGAATACTGACTGCTTCAATTTTACTTATATCTTGATGCTTGTAAAAGCGTAAAGATTGTTTTGCAATTTCATAGTCATACTTTATTCCTATGGAATGTTCTAAAGAATTGCCAAGTGTCTTGCAAACAATGCTGTTTAGTTTTTCTGTCAGTTCATAATTATTAGCAACTTTGTCCGAAATACTCTGTGTCAGTTGTTGAATATTTAAGCCTGAGTTATTTTGCTTTACGAAAATGGAAGCGATTAAAACTTGTGCGTCTGCTGGTGGATTTAATTGCCCTGATGAAAAGATGTGTTTGCGTTCAAATGTAGAGCTGCTCTTTACTTCAATCCGTTCAGTCCCTGCATTAAAATCAAATTTTTCTTCGGGGATACTATGCCAATACTCTAAAAGTGTTTGCGGATTTGTTGCGTTGTCAATTAAAAACAACTCTGCCCAAAGTCCGTTCACTGTGTTGGTTGGTGCGTCTGTCAAGACTTTGAACACTTCAATAAATCTTTTCAAAGAATCAACAACTTGTTGTTGTGTAGGATTTATTCCTATTGCTTTTACAAGCGTTTCTGCAATTCTCAAAAAATATTCTTGTAAATTTCTTTCTACACTTCTGAAAGTAATTACAGTGAATGTTTGTAATCTGTTTGTCCCGTTTTCTGAAATTTTACACTCAATGTTATGTTCAAGTTGTAAGTATTTCAAACGAAAATTTTTTAAGCTAAGATCTTTTATTCGTTTTGTAACAGACAGTAACAAAATAGCATTACCCTCAAAGTTTATTGCAATTCTAAATTCGGGATATTCGGGAATAGAAATAGCATTGAAAACCTTTGTATTGTTTTCAGGAATTGAAAGCATATCATATAGTTCAATTAAATTCATACTTGCCTGATTATGTCTGTGCCGATATGTTCAGGAATCCAAATTGCAAGTGTCGGAACTCTTGTAAATTTGTTATCTCTGATATTCAATAGTCTGGACATTTAGCCCGATATTTTTTTGGTCTTATGTCTGAACAATCGCGTAGTTGCTGATATTCTGAAACTCAGGATGATTTTTTATCATCTCTGCCGAAAGTCCATAGATCGATAATAT
>JAAFHM010000091.1:0-1350 GCA_013298375.1 Ignavibacteria bacterium
CTCTGTTTATCGGATATTCAGCAATGTTTTCTTCGATGAATGTCATTGCTTGTTCGATATTGAAAATTTCTTGGATGTTTTGCGGTTTATCATCATCGGTGCGAGTCATTTTCGTTTCGATGTACTCCGCAATCGTCGTGTTATTTCCTTCAATCCTTGCGGAACCGATGCTTTCCATCATGTGAAAAATGTGCTTCAGCTGGAAAAATACGAGCGGGTGCGTCGTACCGCCAAACTGCTTCTTCCGCAGATAATCCAGTTCGATGATTAAATCGGTGAGAGAAGAATTAAATGATGGTTCGACGAGACGCAAGGTATGATGGGTGAATGCCATGGTTTGAATAACTCAAAAAGTGAATCGGAAATTGCTCAAAACGTCATTGAGAATTGAGAAGCAATTATTCGACAAGTGTAAAACAATTATTTGACAATTGTAAAATAATTTTACAACATTTTACAAAATTACATAAAAAAACATTTATTGATAATGCTTTACGATGTTGGTGTAATTCTCAACATTTAACAAATACCACTTCCGACATTTTACAATTCCATGACCATCAACCGCAAAAAAGCCTATCCCATTGTCATCGCCGCAAATGTTCTTTCAGTGTCGATTAGGATGTATGTGTTTTCGGAATTGGGATGGATGTTTCATCTTTCCAGCTTAACAACGGGCATCGTCGCCGCTCCATTACTGCTTGAAGGCTCGGTCTGGCTCCACAATAAACTTAATGCCGTTATGCCGTACAGCGTCCACTCGCTCTCGCCGGATTTTCGCATTCTGCGCAGAATAGGAGTCCAAATTCTCATTGGATTGCTTGCTTTTGCCAGCTTTGGCGGTGTGGTATTTTGGTTCTATGGCGAGTATATCCCTCTGACGATAAAGCTGCCAATGCTCACCAAACCCTTCATTGTCGCGGCTATTTTGACGGGAAACCTCTTTGTCATTACGATTAATCTTGCGCTGTTCGGTAAAGAATTTTTTGATAATTGGAAAACTGAGCTTTTGCGGAATGAACGCCTCCAAAAAGAACGCGCCGAAGCACAGTTCGAGAGCCTGAAAAATCAGCTTAATCCGCACTTTCTCTTCAATGCGCTCACCTCGCTTTCAAGCCTCATTCAGGATAATCCCACGCTTGCAAACGACTACGTGCAGCAGCTTTCCAAAGTTTATCGCTACGTCTTGCAAAGCCGCGAGAAGGAGTTTGTAACGCTTGATACGGAAGTGAAATTTATTGCCAATTATTTTCGCTTGCTCAAAACGCGATTTCAGGAAGCGCTATGTATCGAAATTACGATTTCGGATGAAGCGTTGGAACGCCTGATTGTGCCTGTTACGCTGCAAAC
>JAAFHM010000091.1:1360-12736 GCA_013298375.1 Ignavibacteria bacterium
AACACAATGTCGTCAATCCTCAGAACCCGCTCCAAATAAAGGTTTACAGCGAAGTCCTGGAAGGCGCATATTATCTCGTTGTCGAAAACTCTCTCCAAAAAAGAACGCTCGTGGAAACATCCAACAAGCAAGGTTTGACAAGGCTTCACGCGCTCTATGAGCATTTGTCAAAATATCCTGTTCTTATTGAGGAAACATCAAATAAATTCGCCGTAAAAATCCCACTCCTTTGAGAAGAGATAGGGGATAAGAGATAAAACTCAAAAACCGCATAAATACTGGCTTTTGAAACAACCCATAACCTCAAACCTAAAACCCAGAACCTCCAACCATGACTCCCGAAACACTGCTCTACACCATGAAAGCCGTCATTATTGAAGACGAGCCGCTTGTAGCGAAAAACCTCCGCACGTTGTTGAATCAGGTGGATGCGGGTATTGAGGTTTTATGCGTCTTGAACAGCGTTCAAAGCGCCGAAGCGTGGTTTTTGGAGAATCCCGAACCCGACGTGCTGTTTTGCGATATTCAACTTTCCGATGGCGTGAGTTTCGACCTTTTCAAGCGCGTGGAAGTGGCGTGTCCGATTATTTTCACGACGGCATACGATGAATACGCGCTCCGTGCCTTCAAACTCAACAGCCTTGATTACCTTTTGAAACCGATTGACCGCGAGGAACTGGAAGCCGCTCTTGCGAAATTTCAGCGCTGGCGAGCGCAGAACCTTGTGCCGGATATGCCTACGCAGCTTGCAGGCTTACTCCGTGATATTTTGCCGCAAACACACACAACAAAGCGCTGGAAAGAGCGTTTTTTGGTTCATGGCAAAGGAACAATGCTGCTTATTCCGACGGAAAGTGTTGCGTTATTCCAAAAAGAAGAGGTTATTTTCCTTACAACGCTTGATGGGAAGCGGTATTTGACCGATTATTCCACGATGGAAGAATTGGAAGAAGTCGTTAATCCCGATGAATTTTTTCGTGCCAATCGCCAGACACTCCTGCATATAAGCGCCGTGCAGGGTTTTCGGAGTGAGTTTACGGGGAAACTGAACGTGTCCATCAAAAACATCCCGGAATTGAGTGTGGATGTGAGCCGCGAGAAAGCATCAGCATTTAAGCGATGGTTGGGGTGAGTGCTGTTGTGCGTTATTCCCGCCGAGGATTCCAGAAAATGCGCGGCAAAATGGCGGCAATTTTGTAGATTGCTATTTGTCAATTCCTTGTTGTACCAGCATTGAAGCCATTTTCTCTGTGAAAGCCCGCTATATCAATCCCTTTACCGATTTCGGGTTCAAGAAACTCTTCGGCGAAGAAGCGCATAAAATCTTGCTTATAGATTTTTTGAATGCGATTCTCCCCGCCAAGCATCGTATCCGCGATTTGCAATACTCCAAAAATGAAGCAAGTGGCGAGACCGTTCTTGACCGCAAGGCAGTGTTCGATATTTCCTGCATCGGCGAGGGCGGAGAACGATTTATTGTCGAAATCCAAAAAGCAAAGCAGAACTTCTTCAAGGAACGGAGCGTATTTTACAGCACCTTTCCGATACGTGAGCAAGCAGAGAAGGGTGATGCGTGGAATTTCGATTTAGCGGCGGTGTATTGTATCGGAATTCTGGATTTTGTGTTTGATGAAGATAAGGATTCAAGCGAGTATTTGCATACTGTCCAGCTAAAGAACCAGCGCAATGCGGTGTTCTACGACAAACTCACGTTTGTTTATTTGGAGATGCCGAAATTCACGAAAACCGAAGCGGAATTAACGAATCACACGGATAAATGGTTGTATTTCTTCAAGCATTTAAGCGGTTTTGAGGATATTCCGGCAGCATTGCAGGAGCAGATATTTACGCAAGCCTTCGAGATAGCGGAAATCGCCCAATTCACACCATCACAAATCGCTCAATATGAGCATTCTCTCAAATCATACCGCGATATGAACAATGTGATTTCGACGGCGGTGTTGGAAGGTGAAGCCAGAGGCGAAGCCAGAGGAAGGCAAGAAGAAAAACTCACTATCGCCCGCAATCTCAAAGCTCTCGGACTTCCTTCCGAAGAAATTACCAAAGCCACAGGGCTTTCTCACGATGAAATACAACGTTTGTAAGTATTCTCAACCAAAAATCAAAAACTATGTCCCTTCAGAATCAAACCATCTTTATCACCGGCGCATCAGCAGGCATCGGGCTTGCGTGTGCGGAAGTTTTTGCCGAAGCCGGCGCACGGCTTATATTGGCGGCTCGGCGTTTAGATCGCCTTACCGAACTTGCTGCATCGCTCAAAGAGCGTTTCGGGACGGAATCGCACGTTTTTGCGCTTGATGTGCGCGACCGTAATGCTGTCAAATCAAGTATTGAAGCACTTCCCGCTCATTGGTCGGATATTGATGTTCTCATCAATAATGCAGGTTTATCGCGGGGTTTGGAGCCGATTCAGGAAGGCAGCATTGACGATTGGGAAGAAATGATTGATGCCAACGTCAAAGGGCTTCTCTACGTGAGCCGCGCTGTTCTGCCCGGAATGGTAGCACGGAAGCGGGGTACGGTCATTAACTTGGGTTCGATTGCGGGGCGCGAGGTTTATCCGAAGGGGAATGTGTATTGTGCCACGAAAAGCGCTGTCCGTGCGCTCTCGCAGGCAATGTACCGTGATACCAACGGCTCGAATATTCGCGTCTGCAACATTGACCCCGGCATGGTAGAAACCGAATTTTCCGAAGTGCGTTTTCATGGCGACAAAGACCGTGCGAAGACGGTGTATCAAGGTTTAACGCCGCTTTCGGCACGAGATATTGCCGATGTGATTCTTTTTTGCTGTACTCGCCCGCCGCATATCACCTTGCACGATATTCAAATTATGCCAACGGCGCAAGCAGCAGCGACGATTGTGCATCGGCAATAACACAGAAACCGCCAAATAACAATTTGCCAAGGCAATATTTTTATTGAGAATGTTCATGGATCTTGAATTCAAGGAGCGTGAGTATGCGTGAAATTGTCGGTATTATTGTCATTCTTGTACTGGGCAGCGTTGCATGGTTGTTCTTTCATGGAGGCGGCATTGTTGCTATTTCGCCCTTGGATTGGGTGATTGGTCTTTTAACGCTGATTTGGCTCATAACGATTGTCACCGTGCCGTGGAATATCTATTTTCAAGCACGAGCAATCATTGCCGAAGCGGAGGAATCGAAAAAACGCTCTATCGTCTTGGAGGACGAAAAAATAGCATATACCAAGCGCTGGGCTGACCGCGCTTTGATATTTGCGGTGGTGCTGCACATTGCAACTGCTGTGGGAATGTATTGTTTGGCATTGGTGGGGATAAGTTTCATGGGGTATTTTGGTGCTGTATCGGCACTAATCTTGACGTTTGTGCGTCCTATTCTTCGTGCTTACGCTTACGTGCGTAAGCGCCTTGCTGCAATTCGTGAGGAAATTATCTATCCACGCGAAGACATCATAACGCTGAAAAATCGGCTTGAAGAAGTCATTGCAAGCGTCGAGCGCCTAGAACAGCGCCTTGACACCGAGCAGGAGGATTCATGGGCTTCTGCTCAGGTACAAGCAATCGAAGAGCAGCGACAGAAACTTGATACGCTTCGCCATCGCCTTGATGACCTTGCCGAAAGCAACAAACTAGACCACGAAAAAATCACTCGTGATGCACAAAACGCCATGTCGCAAGCAATGGCAGATGCAGCGATTGTGAATCATGTCCGAGAAATTGTCCGCTTCTTTAAAGAAGCATAGCAAAGAAGCATAGCTGTTGCAAAGAGTTCATCCTTCATCATTTATCCTGCAAACGTTTCTATGAAAATCGGTATTATCGGTGGGAGCTATAATCCGCCTCATATCGCACATCTTATCATTGCAGACCGCTTCACCGAGCAGATGGGGTTAGACTTTACTTATTTCGTTCCAGCATACCGCTCACCCTTCAAAATTGCCGAAGATTCCTTTGAATCAACAACTTCAGAACAGCGATTAGATATGCTACGCTTGGCGATTGAATCGAATGAAAAATTTGAGGTTGACACCGTTGAAATTGACCGCGAAGGCGTTTCCTACACGATTGACACGCTGAATTATTTTCGGGATAAATTTGGTGCCGATGCAGAATTTTTCTTGCTTGTCGGCGGCGACCAAGCAGCCGCTTTCACGAAGTGGAAAGATTGGGAAGAAATTACGCAGCGCGTCCAAATTTGTATTGCTCGCCGTCCGCATACTATCGCACCTGATGTGGAGCGTGCAATAGCTTTCCATCTTTCGACCGATGAGCGCTCGCCCGTCTGGATAGAAGCGCCTATTTTGGCGGTTTCCTCGACGGAAGTGCGCTCTCGCATTAGTGCCGGAGAATCTATCCACTATCTTGTGCCGGAAAGTGTGCGTCAGTATATTTATCACAATAACCTGTACAAAGCACAAGAATAACCATTCTCTTTAACGTATTCACCATTTGCAATGGAAACATCACTCGCTGACATCCATCTTTTTTCCGAAGAAACTCTTCGGAAGCAAATTGAAACCGCCGAAACCAAACTCGGCTACAAACTCGTGCAGTTCTATGTGGACGAACACGGTGTCCTCAGCAAAACTGTCACTAGCACGACTGCTCCATTCTATCTTTCTCCTTCGGGCGGCACACTCCGCGACAGCAATTTTAATTTGGTGACGTACAGCGCCAGATATGATATGTACAAGGGTTTGGGACGCTTGTAGAAGGTTGATGTGTCAACAGTTAGAGGTAGATTTCGCTGGCAGCAAAATTTTTCTCGTCAAATACAGAATGTTATTTGATTTTTACCGAGAAATCTGCTAAGTTTATGACAGTGTAACAGGTTCGTACACGATTTGTCTAGTGTTTCACTTCTTCCGCAAACGACTATGGATCCTATTTTGCGACTCGTGATTGTATCCGTGTTGAGTTTTTTCGCCGGATCACTCCCGACGGCAGTTATTATCAGCCGTCGCTTCTTTGGTTTTGACATCCGTGAGCGTGGTAGCGGCAATATGGGCAGCACCAATGCCTTTCGCGTTTTGGGCGTAAAATGGGGATTAACGGTACAAATTGTTGATATTTTGAAAGGTGTCGCTGCCGTTACTATTATTGCCTATCTTTTTCATGGTGAGCAGATTCCTTTTCCTAATTATACGCCGTTCCAAGACATGACGCTGGTGCGCGTGATTTGCGGCATTGCTGCGGTGATGGGGCATATTTGGTCGCCGTGGGTTGGCTTCAAAGGCGGTAAAGGCATCAATACGGCAGCAGGGATGCTGATTGGCGTTGCTCCGGTGGAAGTTGCCGTTATTTTTAGCATTTTTCTTATTACCGTTGGTATTTCGGGCTATGTGTCGCTTGGTTCGATTCTCGCAGCCGTAGCACTCCCGACGACAATGGCAGTGCGCTATAATATTTTCCACGTTAATATTGAAGGTTATCACACCATCGTTTTTATGCTGATTGGGCTGAGTCTGCTCGTCCTTTATGCACATCGTCAAAACATTCAACGCCTTGTCGAAGGCAATGAAAATAAATTCGAAAACCTGAGGCTGGCGAATATTCTCAAGAAAAAATAGCTTTTTTGAGCAGTAATGAAGCCATTTCCATTCATACAAGACAACGCTTCACACTATGAACATATCCGTTCTCGGAGCCGGCGGCTGGGGTACAGCGCTGGCTCTTGTTTTATCTGCCAACGACCACGCCGTAACGCTTTGGGCGCGGAACGAGGATACGATAGCACAAGTGCGCCGAACTCGCATCAATAGTGCCTATCTTCCGGGTGTCGTTATTCCCGATACTATCAATCTGACGCACGACCCAAAAGAAGCAAATGCAGCAGAAATGCTTGTCATTGCTATTCCCACGCAATTCATTCGCCCTGCTTTTGCTGATTATGGTTTGGATGCAGAAGGGAAAATTATCGTTAGCACCTCCAAAGGCGTTGAGCGGGGAACACTCATGCGGGTTTCGGAAATTTTACGCGACGCGGCGGGCGTGGAGGCAAGGAGTTTCGCGGCTCTGACAGGACCAAGCCATGCCGAAGAAGTTGCCAGACAACTTCCCACCACAGTTGTCGCCGCTTCCGAGAGCGAAGATATTGCCAAACTCGTTCAGCGAGCTTTTACGCGCTCTACGTTCCGCGTTTATCATTCAACGGATGTCATTGGTGCTGAACTTGGTGGTGCGGTGAAAAATGTGATTGCTATTTCTGCGGGCATTGTTGATGGATTAGGTATGGGCGATAATACGAAAGCAGCCTTGATTACACGCGGTCTGGCGGAGATTACCCGTTTGGGCGTTGCCTTGGGAGCGCATCCGATGACCTTTTCGGGGCTGTCGGGGCTGGGAGACCTCATTGTTACGTGCGCCAGTCGTCATTCGCGGAATCGCTCAGTCGGGGAACAAATTGCCAAAGGCAAAACGATGGAGCAGATTCGCCGAGAAACCCAGCAGGTCGCCGAAGGCGTATTTTCGTCGGAGTCGGTCTATGCACTTTCCAAAAAAGTTGGTGTAGAGATGCCCATTGCGCACAAAGTCTATGAAGTCCTCTTTGAGAATAAGCCCGCTCCCCAAGCCATGCACGAACTGATGACCCGAGAAGTCAAACCCGAACATTGGTAGGCAAGCATCAAGCACCAATCAATGACCAATAAACCAATGCCCATGAATGCCACACTTATTGACTCTAAGCCCGTCGCCATACCTGAAATGACACTCAATATGGCGCGGCGAAATATGCCCGCCGACGATTTTGCGCGGTATGCAGCCGTGCAGATGTATCAGATTACCTATTGGAGTGAAGGGCTGAAAATCAAAGCGTATCTGGGGTTGCCACCTGCCGAAAGCACTCAACTTCCTGCTCTTGTCTTCAATGCCGGTGGTACGGGGGAAACTGGTGCATTGAGCGATGTAACGGCGGCAGCAACGGTCGGGTTGTATGCGAGTTGGGGGTATGTGGTTATTGCCAGTCAGTATCGAGGGCGAGGTGGTTCGGAAGGCACGGAAGAATGGGGGGCTGGCGATATAGACGACGCGATGAATGCCCTGGCACTTCTGCAAACGCTGGACTACGTTGATGCAGAGCGTATCGGAATTATTGGCGGTAGTAGGGGCGGCATGATGGCGTTGCAAATGCTGATGCGCACCGCGATTTTCAAAGCGGCGATAACCTTTGGCGCTCCAACAGATTTTACTGACCTCGCCGAAGATTCGTATATTCTTGTCACTGCAAAGCGCTTCCTTCCTGACGTTGCCGCTCACCCGGAAGAACTTCGCAAGCGCTCGGCAGTATTTTCCGCCGACAAATTCTGCAAGACCACACCATTACTTGTTCTCCACGGAAGCGGCGACCGCCGCGTGGCACCAGAACACGCCTACAAACTGGGAATGGTACTCCAAACAAGTCAGCATCCCTACAAACTCACCATCTACGACAACGCCGACCACGTGCTCGCGGGTCGGCGCGACGAAAGCAACGCAGATATGCGGGCTTGGATAGATATGTATGTGAAAAACCGCGCACCATTGCCGCGTGTGGGTCCACATGGCGCATAAAACTATCTATGGTGCGGCTTCGATGAGAATATTATGAAACGTCAACGCCCCCACGCCACGCCGCGTCGTAAGCCAAGGACCTTGATATAACTCGCATGGAGCTTCCGGCGAACCCGCATAGCAATGATCGGGGATATAGCTTATCGTTTGGGCGTTTTGTGCCATTGCCAGTGTAATCACGACGGTCATTTTGTTTTCTATGAGAACCGAAGCCGCTTTGAGTGGTTGGCCGTCTAGTAAAAAAGCATCCGCCGCAAGAGTGCGGATTTTCCCGCCAATGCTCGTGTCCTTACTTATCGTCAGTGAATCATTCGTGGCAAAAACAAGTGCGATTGTTTTGTGTGCTGCATCTTTCCAATAGGCGCGGCGGAGATTGGGAGATTCAGTGCCGACGGAATCCGTGCCACCGTAGAAATCTTGCGCCAAACGTGCATACAACTGATTTCCCAATGCAATATAGCCTTCATTTCCATAATGGCAACCATCGTGGGCGGGTAATCCGGCAGAAGCGACAACTTCGACATCAGGAAACCGCTGAGGAAGAAGTCGTTGTTGTTCGCGTAGGGTTGCTTGGTCGGCTTGTCCGCAGTTGGAAGTATGGATTTGAACGGCATAGATTTTTTTCAATCCAGGATAATCTTGCTTCCATGCTTGATAAAGTTTCGCAAATTTGTCCGTGTAGCCCGCACTCTGATTCGATTCACCTTGATACCAAATCATTGCCTTTGCTGCTCGCGCCAAACCACTTTCCTTCGCCCGCCAAAACATTCTGCCGTACCACGATTTTGGGTTTGTTGGCTTTGCGTCGTCCCGATAATGCTGCTCAATCGTGGAGGCGCTCAAACCGCCGTTAATCACGCAAATAGGGACGTTGTGCTTGGCAGCAAGTCGCTCTTGGAGTTGGAGTGCAAATCCGCCGACATTGTAATCGTCCCGATTATTATTAGCGGCAGCAAGCCCCCAGTAGGAATCGTTATAGCCCATATGGTAGGTGCGGAGGAATTCGTTGTGCGGTGTGCGGGGGAGCGCTCCCAAAACGGTGTTCGATTGTCCACTCACCAAAATAACATCACCACAGACCAAGCTATCAGCCGTTGCAATAATTGTATCTCGCAGAGCAGATTTCAAACCGAGTTTGACGGAATATTCTGCTAATTCCGCATGAATGCTTATTCCTGTGCTGATGGGCGCTTGGGGAATAGTTTCTGTTCCGCGCAAAATGTAGTTGTATTGCAGCGCTTTCGCAGTCCGTCGCTCAAAAACACCATTTTTATAGAGTTGAACATAGACGGAATCAAAGCCGCCTTCGGTTAATAAGCCAACAAGTGGTACAAACGCTGAATCATTATTGCCACGCGGAAAAAACTGAAGATTTTCCGGAAAATTGGCTGCCGCAGTAAATCGTCCCATGGTCAGGCACACTCCCAGACGTTTCGGCTGAATGTTCGGATAGCCAAGTACCTCGGCTTTGCTTATGTCTCGGCAAGCTCCTCGCTCATCACCCATTGCCGCGCGAATTTCATGGCGAAGAAAAAATACTTCTGCATTAATAAAGTCATTTTCTTGCAACGATGCTTGAACTTGACCACCAGCATTCATAAAGCCTTTTGCATCTTGTGGGTTTGTTTTTAAGATGGTACGCGCTTGGTCAAGAGCTTCTTGCACTTTTCCCATCTGTTGCCACGAAAGCAATCGAAGTATTTCGGCTTGTTTGAACGATGAATCCACACTCAGCGTTTTGTTTGCATCCTCTATCGCTTTGTCGTATTGCTTGAGAAGAAAATACACATAGCCCCGATTGTACAGTGTGAGTTTATTTGGGGGTTGATTTTTAATAAGATAGGTATAATCCTCAATCGCTCCTGGATAATCTTTCAATATACCCTTCGACGTAGCGCTGTTGATGTAAGCATTCCAATTTTGGGGATTAAGCTGTATCGCTTTTTGGTAGTCCTGTACCGATTCGCGGTATTTGCCTTGTGAACGATAAATATTTGCACGCTCGTAGTAGGTAATGTCTTCCTTTGGCTTTATGCGTATCGCTTTGGATATAGTGGTAACCGCTTCAGGATATTTTTTGAGAAGATTTTGGACAATCCCTAAATTAAGGACAGCATTGTAATCTTTGGGATCAAGTCGTACTGCTGTCAACAAGTCGTTTTCTGCCTCTGGCAACAACTGTTGATTGAGTGCTGTAGCACCGCGAAAAAAGTATGCCGATGCCATGGTTGGAGCCAGTTCGATAGCACGGTTAAAATCTGCCTTGGCGAAGGTTAAATTGTTCGTAAGGAAGTATATTCTGCCACGATACAAATAAAGTGAGGCTTCTTGCGGAGCCAATTCTATGGCTTGCATCACGCTTTTGATAGCAGCTTGTGGATTCGTTTCTTGCTGCCCAGTTGCTTCCTGCAAGAGTGCCTGAATTTTGGCGATCTGTTGTGGCGAAAGCTGTTGTTTTTTGGAAGCTGCTTTTTGTTGTGCGATTGCCTCTCCCGCGAGAGCAAAGGCGCATGAAAATACAAGTATCAGAGCCAGCGATGAGCGACGATATGATGTAAACTGCATAGACGAAATAAGAAGAAGAAAAAGAGTAGTATCGTGAATTGTGAGAATCGAAAAGCCAAAGCTAGAGGGAAGCACGGCAAATTAGCGTTGCAGTCCCCACGTCCAATGCTTCCGAATCCAATGGTTAAGCGGGTCTTCAACGAATTTGAATAACGCAATAGCGACAATGTTTAAGAGGAGAAATTGCGCAATAAAGCCCGTCCACGAGCGAAAATCCGGCGTAATTCGCTCAACTACTGCTTGAATCAATCCCATATGGATCAAGTAATAGATATAGGAACTTTTACCTAAAAGCACCATTACATCCGTCGCAAGCAAGCGTCGAAGCCATGTCTGCTCGACAATTAGTCCATAATAAATCATTGTGTAGCATATCGGCAGAATGAAATTATTCAATACCCCGCCCAATGGCGTATGCAGTCCCGTGCCGAGATAGGTGCTGTACGGTTGTTGCAAGGACATGACATAGATGCTCAGAAGCGTTAGCGCAACGCCCAGCCATGTTACAAAGCGGGTTTGCGGTATTTTGCCCGTCTTTTCTCTATGCATCAAAAACTTTGCCAACCACATTCCGCAGAAAAACTCAAAGCAGCGCCCGAAAAATGTGTAATACACCATAAAACCGAATGGCATAAAAAACTGCTTAAAATGTATCGCTTCACCGATTACAAGGAGTAAAAAGCCCGTACAGTAGATAATTCCGAGCGGTACGAGCATATTCCATCGGCGAATTGCCATAAATATCAATGGCGCACTAAAGTAAAAACACTCCTCGACCGTCAGCGTCCAGCCTTGCGGGATGCCCGTGATGAGATAATCAAAGGAAAAGCCGCGTAAAAATGTGATGTTGAGCAAAAATTGGTCGAGGTGGAATTCGTGATGTCGCACAAGACGGCTGAGAAAAAACGCACACGTCAGCAAAAAATACATCGGATAAATCCGTGCCACACGATTACGGATATACTCTGCCCACCAATGACTATGCGGCTTGGCGGTCTCATAATATCGTTGAAAAATAAGAAATCCGCTCAAAACAAAAAACAGCCCAACGCCCGTATGCAATTCTTTAGTGAGTTGAAGCAGGAATGGATGCAAAATATACACGGGTGGAAAATGGTGAAAATACACCATATATGCCGCAATAGCGCGTACTCCGGTGATTTGTGGGATATAACCCGAAAGATTAAGAGTGTTTGCAGGTCGCATGAATACTTGAGTTTAAGGTAACTGGTCAGGTTAGCCCTTCCGACGGCTGA
>JAAFHM010000216.1 GCA_013298375.1 Ignavibacteria bacterium
ATAGTGATCCTCAAGAGCATCTTTGAGGTTTTGCAAAATCATTGGTTCTTTTGCATCCACCCACGTTTGCGCTTTTTCTGCATTAAACTTGAGTTTTAGCCGTGTGGCATGAATGAGAAAAATTTTGAGTTGTGCCACCAAAAGTTCGTATTGCGCCAGATCGTTATTGTGCATTTCCCTCAGCATCTCTGCAATAGTCGCGCCGAATTTTGTTTGTTCCTGCGCCTCTAATGCTAAAAATGGCGGTTCATAGACGGTATTAAACAGCACGGAATTACAAGCGACTTCCCGGTCATGTTTGTGGATACAAAAAAAATCGGGATGAAAATGCAATGCCCATCCTCGGACAGGACTATTACTCCGAATCATAAATGGTTGATACGGCGCGAAACAGAGTATTGCAGCGCCCTCTAAAGCATATTCCGCCATATCTGCTTTCAACGAGTACGTGCCTTGCTCAATGAGAATGATGGAATAGTAATTATGCCGTTGGAGGTGGTCGAAAGCGTGATTATCCTCAAACGAAAAAATCTTGAATGCAAGATTGCCATTTTGAGGATTGATGAGAGTCGAAACATTGGGTGCAGCCATACTTCAAGGGGGAAAAGATTTTCGCAACGTTCCAAATAAATTCGGGTTAAATTGAAAGCCAGTACAATACTCATTCACACATCAAGTCAAAGGGGATTTTATGAACTGGATTATCGCCAACATCAAGTGGATCATGCTCGTATCGGGCATTATCACCTGCTCCATGCTGCTTGCAACACTATCGCCCAGCGCAGGTTTACTGAATACCTTCGGCGAGGCGCTGCCGGATGCGCCCATTATGCAGATTGTCGTCCGCAACTGGGGCGCACTCATCGGACTCATGGGCGGGATGCTCATTTATGGCGCGTTCAACCCCATCAACCGCTCATTTATTCTCACTGTTGCGTCCATCAGCAAAATCATCTTTATTGCGCTCGTGCTGTTCTATGGCACCGCGTATTGGGGCAAAGCGGGTGTCGCGGTTGTATTCGATAGTTTGGTTGTTCTCGTGTTTGCCACGTATTTGTTCGGCGTAGGCAGACAACGAACTATCGCGTAAGCAACGCATCATTGCTTGGCATTCAACGCCTCCCGAAGCCGCACTATTTCACGCTCAAGCGTTGTGATAGTGCGGCTTTGCTTTTCCCACGCCGTTGCGACTTCTTCGGCGGTGTAGCGCGGCGTAATGTGCTGTGGGCAGTTCCAATCAAACGCCTGAATATGAAAGAGCATCATCCGCTCTGCCTTATGCGGATACTCGCCAGGCTGGAGAGTCGCTAATAGCTTTGGTTCATCCGCAAGAGCAACGGTAAGGGCTTCGGCATATATCTTCAAGCGAGTCTGCCGTGCATAGTCCATCAAAAACAAGGAGACTTTGTTTTGTGTGGCAATATTTCCGATGGAAATATACTGCTTATTGCCACGAAAGTCCACAAAACCCAGTGTGTGTTTGTCTATCGCCCTCAAAAATCCTTTCGGTCCGCCGCGATGCTGAATGTACGGGTAGCCGCTTTCGCCCACCGTCGCCATATAGAACGAATCACGCTCACGGATAAAATCCATTTCGCTATCGGTCAAGCCGTCGTGGAAAACCGATTGTTCCATGCGGGCGTAGGTGTTGCGGCTACCGTAGATTTTCTGCAACTCTTTCACCTCGTCGGTAAAGGCGATTTCGGCATAGTTTTGTGCCATGATAGACCTCAAGGATGAGTAATACAGACGCTCCGCGAGCGATTAGTTCAGCGATATTGGTTCACCAATTTTTTCGGCAACGGGGAAATCAATCGGCGTATCAACGACATTATTGACATAGTTTGCAAATGTTTTGTCTGCGATAAGAGCTATGAGTTCGATAAGCGCTGCACGGTCAAAGCCCGTATCAAAGAAATTTTGTACGAGATGTGCTTCAGGAAATCCGCGTCGCATAACAATAGAACGAGCCAATTTGGTAATCGCACCAAGACGTTTATCGGTGATGCTTGCAAGGCGAAGCGAGAAAATATCGTCTTCGCTGAAGCCATTCATCTTTGCCAACGCAGTATGGGCAGAAAGGCAATATAAACAATCGTTTGCTTGCGAAACGGTGAGAAAAATTGCCTGAATTTCTTTTTTGCTGAACGAGCCTTGCGTGAGAGCATCTTGGAAACCAAGATATGCCTTGAGTGTGCGAGCCGATGTACCGATAATAGCATACAAATTCGGAAGCATACCAAGTTGTTTTTTGATTGCCTCAAAAAGCGGACGAACTTCATCGGATGCTGTTTCCAGCGTAGGGATTGGGAACGATGACATAGCGATAATGAAAAGTAATGGGAAAGCGGCTTCTGCGCCGTGAGTAATTATGGATACAAAACTACGGCAAAAGAAGGGTGGGAAAAATGGACGATTGGCGTAAAGAGATGGACAATTTTCCCCAGTAAGGTTGTGGACAAAATTAGTTTAATGCTTCGACAGTCTCAGCATGAGGTCTGAAGCGCTCTTCAGCCTGAGCTTGTCGAAGGCTTTTACTGTCCAGATGCTTAATTCAAGAAAGCGCCACTTCTATGACTCTATGACACGAACCCCTTTTTTTCATTTACCGCAGCGCCCGCCACCAGTGTACCGCATATCCCACCAGAAGTAACCCAAGCGCCGAAAGACCATACCCCATCTGTACCTCCCCTGTGGCAGTACCGAACCAGCCTGCAAAATCTAGCGCCGGAGTTGTCGCACCGGAATTGAGTGACAAATAAAACAACAGCAAAGCCGAGACCATAAAAGCCTTCGGACTCCCAACAGCAGTAGCCATGCCAACGGCTCCGGCACTGAGAAAGGCAACACTCACGATAAGCGAAATACCAGAATTGGGCTGCGCAGTAATCAAGCGTACTAGCGCCCCGCCCACGAACATCATTCCCAAAAGCCACACTGCTGTAAATTTTATCCAAACAAATCCCGATTTCATGCCAGGCAGGCTGAATGCGAGTGCGGAAGCTCCCGCACGACGTTCACGCAGCGCCACATCAGCACAAAGAGCGACAAACACAACGCTAGCAATAGGCAGTAAGACGCTTTGAACACTGGCAAGCGGAAGCACCAGCCCCAAAATGTTCAGCACGATGAGTGCTATAAGTGTTATGGGTTTTGTGGTCATTATCAAAAGCATTTCTGCCAAGACCGTCCGCACAAAGGAGAAACGACCGAAGGGATGATGCAGCAAAGCCCAAAGCCCAGTATTGATGCGTGTTATCGGCTTGAGTCCGGTGTTAATGACCGCAAGGATATTCCGCCCGGAATGCCGCGCTGAGGCTCGTGTCTTCGTCGGGTCGAATCGGCGGAATGCTCCGTAGGCGAGGAGCAACCCCAAGAGTACAACAAGAGACGAAATGATTTTCGCAAGCAACCACGCCGTTGGGATACTAACTTCCGTAATGATACGCGGTGCAAGACTCGCTTTGAAAGGAGAGGCTCCTAAAGAAAAACTCGTCAGTGAAGGTGGCATCTGTGCTTTGAGAGAAGCCATACTCGTCCCCATGCCTAAAAAATCAATGTATGCCGCCCAAGGAACATCGCTCAGATGTGTTCCGAAAATGCCCTGTTTCACTATGTTGTCCATTTGCACAGCAGGAAGTACCAAGGCAATACTCCAGAGGAAAAAATATGCCACATCGCCGATGCGACCAGACAGCACAGGCAAACTCTCAAAGACGAGTGCAACGACCGCAACAAAGAGAATCGGTGAAAAGCAGAACTGCGCGTAGGTACGGAGAAAGACGAGCAGCTCGAAAGGCGCTTCACCACGAATGGTGTACATAGCTATCATTGCCACGCAATACGCCGCCGTTACCAGCAATAAAAACGCAACATTTCCCAAAAATTTTCCGCCGATATATTCCCAAGAACGAACAGGCGTGGCAGCGATCACCATACCTACACGGGAATCCGTATCGCGGCGAATGGTGTTGCTGACCATATAAAACCCAAAAAGTCCGATGCCAATAACCGCAAACAGCACACACGTTGCGAAGGAAACCGCCGACGTGTTATAGAGCGATCGTGCGCCATTGATGACAATTAAACCGCGCCCCGATGCGGGGTCGGGAATAATAGAGTATGCCAACAAACACAGTGCAAGCATCAAAAAGAGCGTCGAGGTACGGCGCAGACGCAAAACAGCATCCGTGCGGACAATAGCCCAAAGGCGCATAAAAACTGGACTGCTCATGCACGACCTCCTTGCGCCGACGTGTGTTCGGAGCGTCCAAGTGTGTACAAAAACGCATCTTCGAGTGTCGGTTCTGCCAAAACACCGCCGTCAAAGGGTTGCGCAGCAGCAAGAGCGCTCACGTGTACGCCATCGGGCTTGCGAACGGCATTGGAAATTTTCATGCGCGAGCGCAGCACTTCAAACTCTTCCGACGACACAACGCCATTCCACACGCTTCCTTCGGCGGTACGCAAAAGTTCTTCGGGTGTGGAGTAGGAAAGCAAGCTCCCATGCGCCATGATAGCAATATGCGTGGCAATGGCTTCAATGTCCGAAACGATGTGCGTGGAAAGAATGACCAGTGTGCCGCTCCCAATATCGGAGAGGATATTGCGAAGGCGGATGCGCTCTTCGGGGTCAAGCCCTGCGGTTGGTTCATCCACAATCAGCACGTCGGGTTTGCTGATGAGTGCTTGTGCAATACCGAGTCGCTGCTTCATACCGCCTGAGAAACTTGCTGCAATGCGGTGTGCAACGGTATGAAGATTGACCGCTTCAAGCATTTCCATCACACGTGATTTGGAACGAATACCTTTCAAAGCAGCCATGTAATGCAAAAATTCAAAGGCTGTGAGATTGTCATAGACATCAAAATCTTGGGGCAAAAAACCAAGCCGTTCCCGCATAAATTCAGGGTTTTTGACAATATCCGTGTCGTCAAGCCGAAGTGTACCTTCGGTGGGCTTTGTGACGGTCGCTATCATTTGGATAAGCGTAGTTTTCCCTGCACCATTGGGTCCAAGCAAGCCCACAACGCCCGTTCCAAGCGAGAGTGTAAGATCATGGACAGCGACAACACCGGAGGAAAATCGTTTGGTAATGTGGTCGAGTTGAAGCATAACGCTTGAGAAGAAATGTGAGACAAAGCGGAGTATAATCCCGAACACTCGCCTACGCAATTTTCCCGACAAAGTTCCTTCCCCCAAAATAAAAACGTCAGCAACAAGGAGTATTCCTTTCCCCGTAACCTGCCTTCATCAGTATTTTTTGCTACTTTTCAGTATCTGCAAGCAGAGAAGCAATACGACTTCGCAAGGGTGGCAGCACGTCCTCCTCGAACCACGCATTACGGCGGAGCCAGATATTATTGCGCGGACTGGGGTGCGGCAAAGGAACAAGTCCACGTTGCCAATGTTCCCGCCAAGAATGTACTATCTCCGTCAGCGACAATGCGCTCAAATGCGGGAAATAGTGCTTTTGTGCATACTGACCAATAACCAACGTCAGTTGAATATTGGGAATGTGGGCAAGCAGTTTCTCGCGCCAAGCAGGTGCGCACTCTGGTCGTGGCGGTAGATCACCGTTTTTGCCCGTGCCGGGAAAACAGAATCCCATGGGCAGAATAGCTACAAGCTCGGGATTGTAGAACTCTTCCGGCACCAGCCCCAACCATGCGCGGAGGCGCTCACCGCTTGCATCGGCAAATGGTACGCCAGACTCGTGGACTTTGCGTCCGGGAGCTTGACCCGCGACAAGAATTCGTGCTTTGGGGTGCAATTGAAAAACGGGACGCACACCGTCCGGCAGATGTTCCGCACAAATGCGGCAATGGCGGACGTTCTTCACTAACTCAGAGAGAGAATTCATATTTCCAAAAAATAGGTAGAAATTGCATATCGGAAAACATTGGAACTGAAGTTGTCAGGAAGCGCATAAGAACAAAGCAATGTTTCGACCAACTCAACAGGAGAATATATGCACTCTCCACCTTCCTTCCTTACTTCACAACATCCATGCGCCCTGTTATGGTCTCGTTGGGTGCAATCAGCATTAGACGGTACGCTCCTACCGCGAGGCTTGATACGACGATAGTTTCTTGGTGTACTTCTCCCGTGGTACGCCATCCAAGCTCTACGCGCTGAAGGGTGCGTCCCGTCATGTCCGTAATAAGCAGCACAAGCGGTACGGTTTCTTGCGTCTGCGCCTCCGCCGAGCGCGAAAGCGTGTAACGGAGTTCTACCTCGCCCGCACTCGGATTCGGCGCAACTCTCGCCGTTACTGCATTCGCCACAACGGCGGTCTGCGTTGTGCGCCGTGGTGCGAAAACCGTCAAAAACTCTATCCGTGCGGTGTCCGGCATCCAGCGGAGTCCTGCCGCGCTTTCCAGCCAAAGCGTTGGTTGTGCAATGCGGAAGGTATTCGTCGTTGCTACGCCGAGTGTTGCCAAAAGCTGTACTTCAGCAAGGAGCAACTCCCGCGTGCTGCTGGTGTCCACACGCTCGACCACAAGGCGTGTAAACGGCGTTGTGCGGGGCATTTGTGGCATCGTTTCGAGACGTGCTTTCGTAGCGGGCGTGGTACGCAGCCCCAGCACGGTGAGGTTGTTTGTATCAAGTTTGAAGGTTGCGCGAAGAGTTTTCAGAAAACGCCCAATGATGCGCGAATGCAGGCGCGGCGGTGCGGTGAGGCGCGTGTCTTTGAGCCAAATCTGCACCCGTGCCGTATCGCGGACAAGTAAGGGTTGGCGCGGTGTGAGAAGGCGAAGTTCGAGTGTGGTTTCTGCATCGGCGGGCAGAGTGAGAGGAATAATACTCCCGCTCACCAGCACCGTTGCTCGCGTGGAGAATGCTGCCGTGCCGCTCTGGTTCGTTATTGCAGCATTGCTGAAGGTTTGCACCACCGAAGAATCCATGCGCACGAGCATTCGCTGCATCACGCTTCCGGTGCCGCTTGTGGAGAGCGTAAAACTCCGAACCCACATATTAGTCGCGGGATTGAGAAGCAAGAAACCCTCCTGCGCAGTAACGACGACGTTTGCAGGAAGATTGCTTCCCGTCAGAACGTATTCCCGTGTACCGACGGAATCCCCCTGCACAATGCTTGGAAAGGTGAGACTTTCCGGCGAGGCTTGCAGCAAAGGCAGTGGGAGGACTTCTCCACGAAGGCGCACCGATACTTGCGCTAAACCGCTTTCGTGCTGCACGAGCGAGGAAAGTATTCCAAGCCTTGTGGAATCTATGCGCACAGAGAGTGTAGTGCGAAGATTGGCGGAAAACGGCGCGAGCGTGATAGGAAAGCGAATCATACTTTGCCAAGAATTGCTGACGGTATCAAAGATGTGTGCGCCGACGGGCGCAGTAATGATGAGCGTATCGGTGAGGTTTGTGCCAATAAGCGTGTATCTACGCTCGGTTGGGAGGGTAAAGGGCGCAGTATTGCCCACGCGCAGCGTTCCAAAGAAGAGCGAATCTGGCGTAGCGACAAGCTGCGGAGCTTCGCGGACAAGCCCGCTTACCTGCACTCGCGCCGAGAGAGTATCGCTGACAATGCCGATAAATGCAGGTGTTCCTGTTGTTCCAATTCTGCCTAACAGCCCCAAACGTGATGAATCCAAACGCACGGAAAGTATCTGCTGAACATTGCCCGTGCTACTCAGGGAAAGTGTGAACGATTGCACCCACGCGCCGCTTGTGGGACTCAGCAATAATGCGCCATTTGGGGCAGTAATGCTGACGGGCGCACCAAGTCCGATACCTGTTACGGTGAAGGTTGTGAGTGTTGTTCTGCCGTTCAGAATGATATTCCCAAGCGAGATTTGTTGCGGGTTTGCGGTCAAACTGATG
>JAAFHM010000200.1 GCA_013298375.1 Ignavibacteria bacterium
CTGCTTCTCTTTCTCACGGCTCCGGCGGTGGCAAGCGGGATGGAATTTGACACGACAACCGCAGGTTTTATCTACGGCGTTTATACCTCAATGGCGTATTTGGCAAGCGTTCCGGGCGGTTGGATTGCCGATAATTTAATCGGGCAACGCAAAGCAATTTTTTATGGTGGTATCCTGATTTCTCTGGGGAACCTCGTCCTTGCGCTTCACGGCGTACAATTTATGGTGCTGGGGTTATTACTGGTCATCATGGGAACGGGGCTGCTCAAGCCCAATGTGAGTGCCCTTGTGGGCGGCTTGTACTCGCAAAATGAGCCCGCACGCCGCGACGCAGCGTTTTCGATTTTTTATACCGGTATCAATCTTGGTGCATTTGTCGCGCCGCTTATTGTCGGCAGTTTGGGCGAAAAAATTAATTGGCATTTAGGGTTTTTAGCATCCGGTATTGGAATGATGTTGGGTGTATTTTGGTTTCGTGCCGGGACAAAGCATTTAGGCGATGTTGGAAACTTCCAAGCAAGCCCCGAAAACTTTGCAACGGCAAAACGTACTTTGATGATAGCAGCAGCAGGGTTGCTGGCTGTGATTGGTCTTGTAGCGGCACTGCATTTCTCTTCGGTGATGACATTGACCGTTGGGGCGGTGCGGAGCGTTCTGAATGTCGGCTATATCGTGATTCCGCTTGCCTTTTTTGCCGTTGTTTTTGCCGATAAGTCCTTGAGTGGCGTTGAGAAAAAACGCTTTATCGTGATTGCTATTTTCTTCATGCTTTCCGCCATATTCTGGGGGTCATTTGAGCAAGCCGGCACGACCTTTACGCTGTTTGCACGGGATTCGACGAATCGCGAAATGTTTGGCATGACGATTCCGGTGACGTATTTCCAGTCGCTCAATGCAATGTTTATCGTGATTTTCGCGTCGGTTTTTGCCTTTATTTGGGTCAAACTCGGCGACCGCCAACCTTCCAGCCCAATGAAATTTGCTATCGGTTTGGTGCTTGTAGGAATTGGCTTTTGGGTGCTTTCCGTTGCGGCGGGTATTTCCGCGAATGGGACGAAAGTAACACCATTTTGGCTCGTGTCGGTTTACCTAATTCACACCTTTGGCGAATTGTGCATCAGCCCTGTGGGGCTGAGCAATATCACCAAACTTGCCCCCATGCGCTATGTCAGCCAAGCAATGGGCATTTGGTTTTTGGGTGCGTCATTGGGCAATTATATGGCTGGGCAAGCGGCGGGATATATTGAACATTTTCCGGCATCGCAAGTCTTTTTTATTGTCTTTTGTATCGCGGCTGGTATTGGCGTTTTCATTATGCTTGTCTCGAAACCCATTGCCAAACTGATGGGCGGAGTGAAATAACGAAGCCCCATACTGCAAGCATTCCCATCGGTGCGCATTGATACGCAGAAATTTCTCAAATTTTGTAATTGACTAAAAGAAACGTTTGTAAAAGCGCCGTTGAAAGTGTATTTTCAGGCTTGTTCTGCAATCGCATAGCAAGCCTATTTTTTGATATGGCTTTAAACGTACAGCATCTGGAAATGTTCTTATTTTTTTTCCAATCTTCTTTCAAAATTTCTTGAGGAAACGTGCATGAAAACAGTGATTCGTCGTTGTATTATCTTGTGCATAGCGCTTTGCTGGATGTTTAATACGGCGCTTTTGGCTCAAAAACTGGCAAATTTTGAAGGGGTCGTTGTGTTCAAGAAAAAAGGTGAAACCCATGGTGTGGTGGATTCTGTCACAATGCGCCTCTATATCAAGGGCGACAAATTCATGGCTGAAGATGTCAAAGATGCCAATCAGCCCCGTATTATCGTGGATTCCAAGAAAAAATCTATCTATATGGTCACCGATCGCAGTCGTGAGTATATGCAAATGCCTATGCCGCCTTCGCCGCCGACAACTCCCTCGAAAGTGCCAACTAAAACCACTGATAAACAGACGCTTGCTGGACATCCCTGCGAACACTGGGTGGATAAATCAGCCGAACTCGAAACAGAGTTGTGGGCATCCGCCGATCTCGGTAAACTCTCGCTTCCAAGCGGTTCGATGGGGGTAAATCTCATCAGTTCCAATAATATGGCGACGTTTTTGAAAAATAGCAGCCTTTTCCCTTTTCTTTTTATTGAGAAAAACAAAGCTGGGCGTGAGGTAACAAGACTTGAAGTGATTACCGTTGAGAAAAAAAACCTCGCCGATCCTGTATTTGAGCCACCCCAAGGGTATAGTAAAATGAATATGCCTACCGGAACACTTTCCGATGCTCCGGCACAAGGCGCAAAGAAAAAGAAGTAAAGAAGCACCAGCGAAATATTTCCCCGCCGCAAGCGGCTTCAAACATGAGCAGAGCGTAGTATCAGAGCGGTTCGTGAGAATTTTATACTTTACCATTTATCCTTCATATTTTCATTATGGCACAACCAATTAAACGCATTGCCGTCAGCACGGGCGGAGGCGATGCACCGGGCTTAAATGCTGTTATTCGTTCCGTTGTTCACGCCGCTACTAAGCGGGGTTGGGAAGTTTTCGGCATACGCGACGG
The DNA here is from genome assembly GCA_013298375.1 of Ignavibacteria bacterium. GTDB lineage: Bacteria > Bacteroidota > Ignavibacteria > Kapaibacteriales > UBA4661 > PH2015. The sequence goes on from JAAFHM010000200.1 coordinate 2,549, forward strand.
CTATAATGGTATTTTTCTGCCGGAGCGTTATCCCAATGGTGACGGCGTGATACCGCTCACCAGAGCGCGTGTGCGTGGCATTACGCATCTTGGCGGCACGATTATCGGCACAACCAATCGCGGGAATCCGTTTAAGTATCCCATGCCCCAGGCGGACGGTACGATGAAGGAAGTTGATAGAGCAGACGAAATTGTTGAAGGCTTCAAAAAATATGGCTTCGATGCGCTTATTGCCATTGGCGGCGACGGTTCGCTCACGATTGCCAACGACCTCGCTAAACGTGGAAATATCCGCGTGGTAGGCGTTCCAAAAACGATTGACAACGACCTTGAAGGAACCGAAGCGACATTTGGTTTCGATAGCGCTGTTAGCTTTGCCACTGAGTCTATTGACCGATTGCATTCGACAGCAGAATCGCATCACCGTGTTATGGTTGTCGAAGTGATGGGACGCACGGCGGGATGGATTGCGCTGAACGCCGGAGTTGCCGGAACAGCCGATGTTATCTTGATTCCTGAAATTCCCTACGATATCAATCTTGTTGCCGCAAAAATCAACGAGCGCGAAAAAGCTGGGCGCAATTTCTCCATTATCATCGTTGCCGAAGGCGCAATTCCCAAGGGTGGCACGTCGTCCGTCGTAGAAAAAGAACTTGGCAAAGCCGAGCGCTTTGGCGGTCTGGGCGAAAAGATTGCTGCGCAAATTCAAGCACTCACCCAAAAAGAAACACGCTGCGTGGTGCTTGGACACTTGCTGCGCGGTGGTTCGCCGACTGCTTTTGACCGTCTGTTATCATTGCGCTTCGGCGCTGCTGCTGTGCGAGCGTTGGAAGAAGGGCAATCCGGCGTGGTAGTGGTTCTGAATCCGCCGACCGTGAACTATATTCCGATTGAACAAGTTGCGCACCGCGTTCGCCACGTTCCCACTAATTCCGATACGATTTTAACCGCAAAAGATTTAGGTATTAGCTTTGGCGACTAGCAAGGTGCGATGGAGATTGTATGTTTTCCGCTTTTTGATGGTATTCGGCGGGTTGCCTAGTTCTCAAGCGGGCTGCCCGCTTTTTTTACGAAATTTTGTGTGTTCTTTTCACCACTTTTTACTGTTTTTATGAAATCCTTCTTTCTCCGTGCAGTATGCGGGCTGGCGCTTGTTGTCGCCGTTTGTGCCTCGCCGCTCTTGGCTCAAGTGTCTGTTAATCCGCCTTTTCCGAGCATTGACGATACCGTGACCGTCACCTACGATGCCACACAAGGCACAGGCGGGCTGCGTGGTGTGGCACAGGTCTATGCCCACACGGGCGTAATTACGAGTAGAAGCAACAACATGGGCGATTGGAAATACGTTCTCACGCAGTGGGGGCGCGATGATGCCAAAGGGCGCATGACGACGATTGGCAATGACCTCCACACCTTGCGCTTTCATATTCGGAGTTTCTATAATGTTCCCCAAGGCGAGGATGTGCGCCAATTAGCGATGGTTTTTCGCAACGTTGACGGCTCGAAGGAAGGCAAAGGAGCTGGCGGTGCGGATATTTTCTATCCGGTCTATCCCGCAGGGGCATTTATTGCCAGAATTTTAGCACCGTCCACTGGCACAACATTCTACAAAGTTGGCGATACTCTGCGTTTCCGTGCCGCAGCCTCTATTGCCTCGACCCTCACACTGACCGATGGCACGACACAACTTGCGCAAGCAAGCGGACGCGAACTGAATTTCGCCTACGTTGTGCCTGCCTCTGGTGCAGGAACAAGCCGCACAATTCGCCTGACCGCAGCGCAATCTGGGCAGATGCAGACGGACTCGCTTACCTTTTTTGTGCGTGGCGAAACACCCGTAGCGCCCTTGCCAAGCGGTGTTCAGGACGGTATCAACCAAATTGACAGTACAACCATTGTATTGGTGCTGTTCGCTCCCAATAAGCAATTTATCTACACCATCGGCGATTTTAATAATTGGCAACCCACTGGAAGCGGTTTGATGAATCGTACCCCGGACGGTAATCGCTATTGGATTCGTCTTACGGGCTTGGTGCCTCGACGCGAATACGGTTTTCAGTATATCATTGATGGCGGAGTCCGGACAACCGACCCTTACGTCGAAAAAGTGCTTGACCCCAGCAACGACGCCGAAATCATCCGTGATAATCGTTATCCGAATTTGCTTGCCTATCCGACGGGCAAAACCACGGGTTTTGTCGGTGTCCTGCGCACACCACGCGAGGCGTACGCTTGGCGGGCAAACAATTTCCGCCGCCCTGCTGTCAAAGACCTTGTTGTCTATGAAATGCTCGTCCGCGATTTTACTGACCGCCGCACCATTCGCGCCGCGATGGATTCGCTGGAATACCTCAAGCGACTTGGGGTGAACTGTATTGAGCTTATGCCTGTCTCGGAGTTTACAGGAAATTTAAGCTGGGGCTACAATCCCACATTCTATTGCGCTGTTGATAAATTCTACGGTACAGAAAATGACCTCCGAGCATTTGTCGATAGCGCCCATGCGCTTGGTATCGCCATTGTGTTCGATGTTGTGTTTAACCATGCCGATAATCCTTGCCCATTGTACCAGCTCTACCCGGCAGCAGAAAATCCATACTTCAACGTCCAAGCAACGCACCCGTTCAGCGTTTTTAACGACTTCAACCACGAGTATGCCGGAACGCAGCAATTTATGGATAGAGTCTTACAGTTTTGGGTGCAGCGTTTTCGCGCCGACGGCTTCCGATTTGACCTGTCGAAGGGTTTTACGCAGGTCAGAAATACGGGCGTTTCGGCGTGGAGCGCCCGCGATACCTCGCGGATTCGCCTTTTGAAGCGGATGTATGATGCCGTTCGGCGATATGACCAAACGGCGTATCTTATTTTGGAGCATTTCGCGGATAATAGCGAAGAGCGCGAACTTGCCGATTACGGTATGATGTTTTGGGGTAATTTAGTGAATGCTTACAATGAAGGAACAATGGGCTACAACGCCAACTCCAATTTTAACTGGATATATCACCGCCAGCGTAATTGGCAACAGCCCTACGTGCTTGGCTACATGGAAAGCCACGATGAAGAGCGTTTGATGTTTAAGAACTTCCAATTTGGCAATCGCAACGACAACTACACCACCCGCGACACCGCAACGGCACTGGAGCGGATGAAATTAGCGGCATCGTTCTTTTTCACCATTCCCGGACCAAAGATGATTTGGCAATTCGGCGAGCTGGGCTATGATTACTCTATCAATTTTCCTTCGCTTAATGAGCGTGACCGCACGTCCATCAAACCTACGCGCTGGGACTATTTCGCCGACCCTCGTCGTCGTGCGCTTTATGGGGTATATGCAGAATTGGCAAAACTCAAAATACAACAGCCTGTTTTTGGTACCGATAGCGTCAGTTTGGCATTGAGCGGCGCACTCAAACGTATTCATTTGACCGACCCGAACAATAGCGTAACTATTTTGGGCAATTTCGACATAACACCACAAGCCATTACACCGAATTTCCAACGCACTGGCACGTGGAACGAGTTTTGGACGCGCCGCACCTTGACGGTAAGCGATGTAAATGCACCAATTATGCTGCGTCCGGGCGAGTTCCGTATTTACTCGACTACGCCGTTTCCTGCGCCGCCTACGGGCTTAATTACGAGCGTCAACGCCGAAAAACGTACCCACAATGCTTCATTGCTTTCTGCATATCCAAATCCTGCCTCCGATGCTGCGGAAATCCGTTTCCATCTGGCAAAAACTGCCCGCGTCAGTGTCAAAATCTACGATGCTTCGGGGCGTGAGATTGCCACCGTTGCCGATGAAACCATGAGCGCCGGAGAGCAGCGTCTTGTCTGGCGCACGGAAACTGCTGATGGTATAGCACTGGCAAGCGGCATTTATTTCTACCGCGTCATTACAGGCGAAAATGCGCCTGAAAGTGGAAAAATTGTTGTTTTGCGGTAACTGGTCAGGTCTAAATATTGGCGTTTTTTGATAAATTTCGATACTTTTTCTATTGTCATTATTCCAATTTCTCCAAAACTTAGATGATTTTGTAAAAACGGCAATAGGAATCGTAAAAAATCAGGTAATTTTCAGAGCTTATTGCAAGTTTTAGCCCAGATTTTAACAAAAGAGCAAAACGCCTACCTGACTAGATACGTTTTGCGTTAAGATTCTTGGTTGTCTTCTCAAAGGGTTGCTTTTTGTATTGATGCGACGCACAAGGCAAATTACGGCGCTATAGCAATCCTTTGAGGACACGACCCCGTATAAGCAACACAATATCATCATCTTCTTCACTTGTTCTTGCGTACCCGGTATGAAATATTCACACATTTGCGCAACCTTTCTTGTGGGCATCGTTGCCCTGCAAACCGCATCGGCACACGATACGTGGCTTCTCCCCAAAGCATTCCGGCTTCAACCGGAAAAGCCTTCGGGGCTTTCGCTCACAAGCGGGATGGCGTTTCCTCGCAATCTTTTTCCTATTAAGCAAGAGCGCATTAACCAAGCATTTATCCTGCTTGCGGGCGAAAGAACGGCACTTCTCAAACGGCAACCTGCCCCGATGGCGCTCGAATTGCCGATTATGCCGCCTAATGTCGGTGTTGCACGAGTATTTGTCAGCCTTCAGCCGAAAATGCTTGACCTCAAGCCTAAATTAGTGCGGGAGTATTTGGAGGAAATTGGTGCATCGGATTCCTTGAGGGCAGTTTGGAAAAATGTTCGTGAAGGTGATAAAACCAAGCACTGGCGCGAGAATTATGCGAAACACGCCAAAACGTTTGTTTTCGTCGGCGAAGAGCGGTTTTATCGCCCCGATTCATCGTGGAAACAGCCGTGCGGTATGGTATTGGAAATCGTTCCCGAAGCGCATCCGGGCTTAATTTCGGCAAAGGTAGATTTCCCCGTTCAAGTGCTGCTCAACGGTAAACCACTGGCAAATTTCCCTATTGGTTGTGTCCGCGAAGGCAGTAAACACGGCACATTGCAGAAAACCGATGCAGAAGGGCGCTTGCGCCTGAAATTTCCACAAGTCGGACGATATCTGCTGCGCGGCACATTGCTTCAACCTTCTCAAACGCCTGATTTAGATTGGCAAAGCGATTTCACGACGCTGACGCTTGAGGTTCGGCGGTAAATGGTTGGTTCTTTGTAACTATTCGGGTGCGCAGGTCGCTGTCGTATTTGTCCCCTTGATAAAGTAGGGCTGCTAATTTTACTTTGGCAAGTTGAGTTCTAGACCAGATAGAATCTGGGGCGGAAAGAAAAACATCGGGAATAAAAAAATGTTTTCTTCTGCTGACCGCTTAAAGCCTTGTCATTGACATGAAAGTTCTTGTTAGGATGCGGCTTAGAGCAGTATTTTGATGGTCATATTTGCAAAAAGAATATCCAATTGCCTCAATTTCCCTCACCCAAAGGCATATTCGATAGCAATGCTTCTTGGACAAAGAGTCGAAAAACAGGCGACAACGCTAGTAATACTGGATATAGAGAATCAAAACCTTGTATTCAAGCGCCTTTAAGCCGAAAGTCTCATTTTTTTTTTGATAAGATGTTTTCTTGGAAAGCCTCTTCATATCTAGTAGTCCGTCAAAAGAATACCCTTCGATTTCTATGACCTTAGCAAGCAAATTCTGAAGTCAAAGCAGATTTTTTTGCTGGTCGTACCGAAATATGATGTTCTTGGTATTTCTGCTTCGAGTTTATGAC
>JAAFHM010000195.1:0-5962 GCA_013298375.1 Ignavibacteria bacterium
GGTTGATTCGTTGGAGAGTGGAGATTATCGGTAATATCGTTCAAAGCGTACGAATAGAAAACCTCTGGAGCAAGGATGAATGCGCCATCGGGGGTAATCGGTATTTCCCACGACGCACCAACGGTCAGCGCGGTAAGTATGCGGCTCCCAAACGCTGTGCCACCCATATTGCCCTCTTGTACTACTTCCGCAGCAGCCTTCAGAACCGCATCAATAGGCGCTCCATCAAGTGTGCGGAGAGAGCGGCATTGCGTAAGATTTCCATTCACATACGTTGAAAACGCCGCACCGCCCATAAGCATCAAATTCAGCCCTGTAAACCGCCATGCCAAAAGCGGCTCCGCACCGAGGAAAATGGAATTTGTTTGGAGGGAAAAATCAACCATGCCATTGTCAACCGACGCGCCCGGCAGAGGGTATGGCAGTGAAGAGGCATACCTCGCCGCAAATGACCGTGCATTCAGCCGCGTTGCCAGTCCCAACCATGCTCCTTCATTTTCGTAAAGCGGAATTTCGCCCATGAGACCAAATTTCCACGTGAGTGGATTTTCGACAATATTCATTGCTGCGAGTGCGTCCAGATAGGGTGCGCGTACATAGTCAGCATTCGCCAAGCCCAGAAACTGCGCCTCTTGCAGCGACCAGCCAACGTGTCCATACACGCCAAAGCGCATACTGCTGCGCTGCGTGGGGGCTTTACGATAGGAAGAAGTGAAAGACGGTGATGATACTTGGAAAGGTATTTCTTGAGCAAAGGAGGAAAAATAGGAATACAGTATCATAGACACTGCTATATGGAGCATAGACACGAGGTTTCGGCGATTCCAAAAGAAATGCACCTTCAATACAGTACACATCGTTGTAAGGCTTAAAAAATGAGAGATATTGACCCGATGCTACAAATATACACAAAATGTTGATTTTCTAAAATCTCACCTCTCCTTTTCTGGTGAATTAGCCTCTAGCCTGTATAAAACATGGTGCAGATGAAAAATTGATGCGAAGAGTGTACCGCATCAATACAAGAAGGCAACTCTTTCGAGAACACGACCGAATTCGTTCTTTTGGGTGCAGTTGAAAAACGGGGCGCACACCGTCCGGCAGATGTTCCGCACAAATGCTGCAACGGCGGACGTTCTTCACTAACTCAGAGAGAGTTCATATATCCCCAAGTGGATAGCAGTTAGATATAGGAAACCCCTTTACTTCGTGAAGGGATGGCAGTCAAGCACAGCCTAGACTGACGGGGTATCACCTCGTGATAAACGCAAGAAACACCCCGTCCTTTCTGTTGCTTGGGCACCCCTCTTTGCCCCAAAGAGGGGGGAATATTAACCCTTGAATTCAAGCGTAATTTCAGTTGTTTGATGTGCCATCATGTATTCTTGTGCTATTGCCTATTTTTTTACGGCAACCGCTTCAATCCTAGGCGCTCCAATATCGTATTCATGGCATTTTGAGCGCGAGAATCGGTATCAAGATAATTCCGAACCATGTTGCAGGAGTGAATAACTGTCGTGTGGTCGCGTCCGCCGAAATGCGAACCGATACTTTTGAGCGACAGTTGCGTGTGCTGCTTGATGATGTACATTGCCATTTGCCGCGCCAGCACGACCTCTTGTTTGCGCGTTTTGCCCGTGATGAGTGTTAGAGCAATGTCGTAGTGTTCGGACACGGTACTCAAGATGGATTTTACCGAAACATCTTTGCTTGCTGGTTCGCTTGCAATGCCTTTGACAACTTCGCGGGCAAGGTCAATCGTGAGTTCCCGTCCGTCCAGTGAAACTTTTGCCAGAAGGCTAATCAAGCAACCCTCAAGTTCGCGGACACTAGAGGTAATGTTTCGTGCCAAATATTCAATCACGTCGCCCGGAAGTTGTGTGCCTTCGTCGGCGGCTTTGCGTTGCAAAATAGCAAGGCGCATCTCGTAATCCGGTGCTTGAATATCCGCCGTCAAGCCCCATTGGAAGCGGGATATAAGACGGTCGTCCACACCTTGAATTTCTTTCGGTGGCTTATCGCTCGTCAAAATAATTTGCTTGCCGGATTGGTGAAGCGCATTAAAGGTATGGAAAAAATTATCTTGCGTTTTTTCCTTGCCGCTAAAAAACTGAATATCGTCCACTACTAAAATATCAATGCTGCGATAAAAATTCGCAAATTCATTGATTTTACCATTCTGGATAGCGTTCACATATTCCATCGTAAAGCGCTCACTATTGGTGTAGAAAACGCGGATATTGCGGTGGAGTTGCTGTGCGCGGTTGCCGATAGCTTGAACGAGGTGCGTCTTGCCTAAGCCTGTGCTTCCGTAGATAACAAGCGGGTTGTATTTGGTTTTGCCGGGATTTTCGGCAATAGCAATGGCGGCGGCGGCGGCAAGTTGATTGCTTTCACCACGAATAAAATTCTCAAAAACATACGACGGGTTCAGATACGTCGGGAAGTTCTGCGGAACGGCTTGTTGCTGTGCAAACGGCAGTCCGGCTTGTGCCGTGGGGACATTTTGCGCGGCTTGCTGACGGAATGCCGGCAGAGTGATGGTGCGGTCTTGCAGGGTTGCATTTTCGGATTTATCTACAATCACTTCGTATTGCAACTCTGCGCCTGCGCCGAGTATCTGTGTCAGAACGGTGCGCAAAAGCCCCCCATAATGCTCTTCTATCCATTCGTAATAGAACTGGCTGGGGACTTGAATGAGGAGCTTCGAGTCGTGCCAAGAAATTGCTCGAATATTCTCGAACCACGTCCGAAAAACTTGAGGATTGATATTGTCGCGGATAATGTCAAGACATTTTGCCCAAAGTATGGAGGCTTGCGGCGAATCGGCGGTGAGTCGTGAAGACATGGTGACAAATTGTCCCGCAGGTTCGTTTTGTGCAAAAAGTGTCGTAGCATCTTGGGGCATATTCTTCCCTTGTGCTTAAAAAATGTCCAAATTGTTGATTGCAGCATTGATGGAAAAGACGCGCAAAACTGGGGTCTCACCGGAGAGGAATAGCGCCTAAAGAAGCGAGTGTCGATTCTCGTTCTCAAGAAACAGTTTGCGGCTTCGCGTAATGTGGATTGTCAATTTTGCGATTTTTGCCCGTTGTGCCAAAAAGATTTTTTTTCACTGCGACAATATTTCTGTTGGTTTTCAAAAAACACAGAATCAAAGGTTGATAAACCAGCAACTTGACACAAGCCGCATCAAATGGGCTTTCGTGTGGAAAAGTTTTCCACAGTTTTCCACAGACCGCAAAAATACTGTGGAAAAGAGAAGAAAAAACTTGCAAGCTAGGTTCTATCAGCGCTCTGAGGCAGATGATTTTTCCCCAAGAATGAAATATGTCTTCATCATGCCTTTGCCCTTGACCTCAATCATCCCTCGTTCCTCGAAGTCAAAGTAGTTTTGGAGGAGGGCATAGACCGCATCGCTACACTGCACCCGACCTGCTTCTCCACTTGATTCCATGCGGCTTGCGATGTTGACTGTGTCACCCCAAAGGTCATAGGCAAATTTCCTCATTCCGATAACGCCCGCCACAACTGCGCCAGTGTGGATACCGATGCGCACATCAATTTTTTCCTCCGTGTCGGCGGTCAACTGGCGTATCTGCTCTATCGCTTCCAATGCCATCTTTGCCACAAACTGCGCATGATCAGGCATTGGATCGGGCAAGCCCCCGACAAGCATATACGCATCGCCGATGGTCTTGATTTTTTCTAAATGATAGCGCTCGGCAAGATGGTCAAATGCGGTGAAAACCATACTGAGATTTTCGACCAGATGCTCTGGCGGAATCCGTGCCGACATATTGGTAAAGCCGACAATATCGGCAAACATCACCGTGACGCTCTCAAATTTATCAGCAATAATTTTTTCCCCGATTTTGAGTCGTTGCGCGATTTGAGGCGGTAAAATATTCAGCAACAGACGGTCAGACTTTTGGCGCTCTTCCTCAATTTGGAAGTTCTTTTCCTGCAATTCCGAGTTATTCATCTCAATCTGGAAGTTTTTTTCTTGCAGTTGCGTATTGCTCATCTCAATTTCACGCGCTTGCTCGTCCAAAATCTTCACTTGACGCTGAATTTCCGCCGTGCGCTCATCTACCAAGATTGCCAGTTCCTTCTCTCGCGCTTTGGCAACACTCAATCGCCATTGCAAAAAGCCCCAAACCAGCCCCAATACTGCCACGCCGCACAAGACCAAGAACCACCACGTTTGATAGAACTTAGGTAAAAGTTCTATCGGCATTTCGACACCAACATCATTCCAAACGCCATCATTATTACAGGCTTGAACGCGAAAGACATACTGACGGGGCGAAAGATTGGTATAATATGCCTCGCGGCGCTTACCCACATCAATCCAGTCTTCATCAAAGCCGTCCAGACGATAGCGAAACCGCACACGGTCAGGAAAAAGCAGACTCAGCGCGGTATAGCGGATGGTCAAACGCTCAGTTCCGGCGCGAAGTTTCAATGCCGAACTACCTTCGGGCAATGCCAATGGCTTTTCATTGCCTAGCACCTCTTCGATATGCACAGGTGGCGCAATCGTGTTGCGCACAAGGCGCTCTGGCGCAAATCGCACCGCACCTTTCATCGTTGGAAACCATAAATTACCCTCGCTATCTATCGTGGCGGCGGGCTGATTGTTGCCGTTACATTCTGCGCTGCGCATCCCATCGCTTTTGCCGTAGGATAGAACCTCGACTTGTGAGCGCTTACCCGTCAGAAACTCCCGTATTTGCTGTTTGGAGATGCAATAAATACCGCTCAAGCCGCTTAACCAATAGTTTCCTTGCTTGTCTTGAATCATCTGCCGCGTGGCTTCTTCGGGCAAGCCGTTTTTTGCGGAAAGCACGAGCAGAGAGCCTCGTTGCGCGATGCCTCCGGAAGGCTCTTGTTTGCTGCTTTCTTGCCAAAGAGCAATGCCAAACTGCGTTCCTATCCACATCGTTCCTTCATCATCGGCGGTGACATAAAGCGCGGTACTGCTCGGCAAGCCCTGTTTTTGGCGAATGGCGGTGATGGAACCGTTAGAATCAATAATACTCACTCCGCCGTCGCGTGTTGCCAGCCAAAGGCGTTTGTGGCGGTCTTGGGCAATGGAAAAAATATAATCGCTCGACAACCCGTTGGCAGTTGAAAATGCTGTTACAAGGCGCTCTTTGCCCTTTTCGCCCTTTTCACTTTGTTCCAAACGCAAGAGACCACCACCAAAGGTTCCGACCCACATCTGTCCTTTGTGGTCGGTGTAGAGCGCACGGATGATATTCTGCGTAATGCCGTCATTGCTGGTGATTGTGGTAAAATTCCCATTTTCGTAGCGCACGAGCCCCAGCCCGACAGTGCCGAACCACATTCTTCCTTTGTTATCTTCGCAAATGGCACGAATAAAAGCTCCTTGAGGAATGCCTTTAGTTGTCGGATAATCCAGATGCCGTACCGTACCGTTTTGCATTACGAGCAGCCCGGTATTGTAGAAACTGCCCATCCAGAGACGTTTGGAGCGGTCTTCGGCAATGGTGGAAATAATGTCGTAGGGCAAACCCTCTTTTTTGCCAAACGGCGTAAATTTTGGGTCTTTGATGCGGTCAATACCACTTCCTCCAGCAGCAATCCACAAACTGCCCTCGCTATCTTCAGAAAGTGCGAGAATAGTATTGCTGGAAAGTGCAGTATTACTAGTGTTGATGGTTGTGAGCGTATTATTATTGCAGCGATTCAGACCGTTGCTTGTGCCGATCCATAGCGTTCCGTAGCGATTGACCAGAAGGCTGGAGACCGCATCACTGCTTAGTCCATTGGCACTAGTAAGATTTTTGACAAAAACACCATTATCCCAGTGCTGTACGCCTCGACTGGCTGTGCCTATCCAAACACCGCCAGCACTATCGGCTGCCAATGCCGTGACGACCTCGTCAGCAAGTCCATCGCTTTTGGTGAGATGGCGTATATTGGCGTTTTCAAT
>JAAFHM010000195.1:5972-8452 GCA_013298375.1 Ignavibacteria bacterium
TTTGTCTTCGACAATCGCCGAAATTTCTACCTCCGGAATATTGTTTACCACTTGCGGTGACGAAACAATTCCCGCTGCGGATTCGTGGAGCAGTACCGCTCCATTTCGTGTCCCCGCCCAGACCAGACCGCGCGAATCCTGATACACCGTCCGAATGAAGCTGTACGCCTCACTGGTGTCGCGTATATGCTGGGTGAATTTCCCCTGCCAACGCCGAAAAAGACCATTTCCGCCTGTGCCTATCCACAAAGCGCCATTTCGTGAGGCGTAGAGCGCTTTGATGTCGTTTGCCTTGATTCCGGGTGCATTAACCGTGTCCATCACGACGAATCGTGCGCCGTCGAAACGCAGAAGCCCTGTGGAGGTGGCTATCCAGATGTAGCCATCGGTTGTTTGCGCAAGGGCAATGGGCGCAATATCCTGTGGAAGCGGAGGCGAACCGCTTTCGCTTGTCCACGAGTCGTAGAGGTATTGTGTGGGTGCTTTGCTAGGCGAAAGGCTGGGTAACAACGAACCAGAAATATTTTGAGCAAAGAGAGAAATCGGCAAAAGCGCCATAGCGCCTATCACCGCCATCACGATGATGTGTCGGCAGAAAGCGCGACTGTTTAAGGTTTGAACCGTGCGCTCGGCAAGGAAAAGAGAAAAGACGGAAGGTTGAATCACGCTAAGTTGTTTGTACTGCTTGGGTAAAGTAGGCTAATGCTTGGTCAGGACACGCGCTTACTGCAATAGTGTCGCAAACACGCTCTTCCGAAATTTACCACTTTGTTTTCTTTTTCACCAATGGTAAAATGCGTTTTTGCGGGCTTTCTGCACAAAATCTTTGTAGCAGTTTCGCACAAAATCCGCACAAAGTCTTTTTCCAATCATAAAAATTCCCTATTTTCTGCGGTTTGCGGCGTAAAAACTGTCCGCTCAGAAATTCTCGTGAAAACATTTCTCTCACCCCATTTCCTCTCACAATCATGGCACTCAAAGCGTTTGTTGCCTCGACGAGCAAGCTCCTCTCGAAATTTGTTCAGGATGTCTGCTCTGCCGAAGACATTGCCGTTACACAGATGACGAAGGAATCATCGCTCTTCCAAGACCTTCAATCTGCATTGCCGGATTTGTTATTCCTCCACGCTTCGATTATTGAAGAATTTGACGACAACATCATTGCCCGTATTAAAGCAGACGACCAGTTGAGCCGTGCCTATATCGTTGTGTTTGCCTCGCGCCCCGAAGGTGCTGAATTTGCCTATAAAATCGGTGCGGATGCTTTTTTACCGATTCCCTTCAAAAATGAGCAGTTCGAGCAGATTCTGCGCCTTATTCTGAATTTGCCAAAGCACATTTTGGTCGTTAGTAAAACCGAAGCACTGCCCAATACGGTACGCGAATCCGGCGCAATGTACGATTTCAACGTCCTTTGGGCGCATTCCGCAGAAGAAGCGATTAAAATTGCCGGCGAAAAATTTCCCGATTTAATTTTGAGCGAATATGCTCTTCCACAGCGCAATGGTGCGGTCTTGAGCAAACTGGTCAAAAGTTCGCATTTGCTGGGGCATATTCCGGTGGTGATAATGATGGAGTCCAACGACGAAGATTTGGTCGAAGAGTGCTTTGAAGCGGGTTCCAACGACGTTTTCCTTTTTCCCTTCGACCGCCACAAGCACATTCATCTCATCAGCACCATCGTCAAACCGCCCCGCAAAGGTCATAAGTACTCGGCGTTGGTGGTGGACGATAGTATTACGATTCGGCACGTTATCTCGAAAATGTTCAAACAAATGGGCTTCACGGTACTGACGGCTGCCGATGGGCAGGAAGGCATGAAATTAGCAATCCAGCACCGACCAGACATTATCACGAGTGATTACGATATGCCCGTGATGGATGGTTGGGATTTTTGCGCACGGTTGCGGGAAAGCGAGTTTACGCAGCATATTCCGGTGGTGATGGTCTCCTCGCGCGATACAAACACCGACAAACGCAAGGCGCAATCGCTGGGCGTGGCGGCGTATCTGACGAAGCCTTTCAAAACAGAAGATTTAGAGAAAATCGTCAAGGCATTAGTTGTCCAAACGCAGCGTCGCAAAAAAGAAGAAACGCTGGAAAAATATACGTCGAGCGACGCTGTTACCAAACTGAGCGAAGGTCTGCCCAATCAGATGGAAGAGCGCAACGTAACGATATTTTCAAGTAATATTTGCGAGTTTGGGAAAAAATTTGACTGGCTTGGCACCGAACGAACGATAGAGGTACTGAATGAGTATTTTCGCGTGGTGACGAGCATGATTACCGAGCGCACTGGCGTGATTGATAGCATCATGGGTGATGAAATCCTTGCCCGATTTGATTCCGGCGATCCCGATACCGACGCGCTCAATGCGATTGATACCGCCGTTGCGCTTTTGGAGCATCTCGACGCATACAATTCCCGCGATACCGATGAACTCGAAGTGCGGATTGGTATTCATTCCGACCGCGTATTA